>JALNYB010000053.1 GCA_023230065.1 Candidatus Methanomethylophilaceae archaeon | reverse complement strand
TTTGAAACCGAGCGTGATTGTCTTATCGGTTTTTTCGACGGTATAGGTCTGCATAATTCCTCATTGTAATCCCTACTTTAAAGGTTTCGCGGGAACATCCATATTATTGTTCTGTGAGATGCGTATCCTTCTTACCTTGAAGTTCGTACATTTCAAAGATCTCATTGACTGTGGTACATTGTTCAGGGCCTTTGTCGGTTCTTACGCATCCTGTGAATCTAGGGAATCTTAATCCGAGTCCGGCATCATCGCTTACCAATCCTATGGCTGCAGTATGTATGGGGCTTATACTGATCTCAGCTGCAACAACCTCCAGAACGATTGTAGGTTGGAACCACACATCCGGGACCATCTCCGCATCCACTAACTGCGGTTTTGTTTCGCTGAGGTATTTATCTAACATTTTTGGGAGTTCTTCAAGGAAGGCATCGTCGAAACCCGTACCCAGTTTACATACGGTACAGAATTTTCCAGATTCTGCATCGAACGCTGCCATGAGGAGTGCTCCATATTTTCCGGCCCTCTTTCCCATTCCGTAGAATGCTCCCACCACGGCAAGATCGAACGAATCTGTGAGTGAAGCTTCATAATCTTTCTTGTATTTGATCCATAAGAATCCTCTGGATCCTGCCCGGTAAACTGAATCCTGGTAAATCGATTTTGCCATTATTCCTTCGCATCTGGCACTTATGGCTTCATTGAAAAATGCTTCTCCTTCTTCAGGAGATTCTATGATTTTCATCGTCGTAAGGTCTATCTGTTCTGAGAGATTTGATTCTTTGGCATTTTCTGGAAAATTTGATTTTTCGATATCTTCTGAAAGATAGAGCTTTTTGACATCTTCTGGAAGATTTAGTTTTTTTATATTTTCTAAAAGATGTAATTTTTTGACATTTTCTGAAAGATCGAATGTCTCGATGAGTTTTATTCTTCTTTCTACGAATGGATATAAGGTCATGTCGATGCCGTCTGCATAGAGAATATCGAACATGAATATCTTCACAGGGAATTCCTTTATGGCTTCTTTCATTCCGTGTTTCTTTCTTCTGTGAGTGACGGTTTGGAACGGTAGCATTTCTCCGGTCTTTCTGTCGATCGCCACGCATTCGCCTTCAATGATAGCTTCTTCCACTCTGCATTGGGCTCTGAGAGATGCGGCAACATCCGGGAAGTTCGAAGTGAGGTCTTCTAACCTTCTAGAGTATAATTTTACGGAATTCTTGCTTATGTGTGCTTGTATCCTTATTCCGTCATATTTGTATTCCATAGCACATTTTCCGCCCATTCTTTCTATAATTTGAGCGATGGAAGGCAGACGTTCTGCAAGCATGACTTTTATCGGATTTCCGACAGTTACTTGCATTTGTTTTATGGCGTTTATACCGCCTACGGATATTGTTTCTGCAACAAGACCCAGATCACATGTTATATTGAATGCTCTTTCTATTTCCGGGCGGTCTTCTTTAGTAGCGAATGCATCTGCAAGTGCATCAAGAATCGTCATCGATCCCGCACCTACTCTCATTCTTCCGGTAACTATCCTGCAGAGATATCTAGCCTCAATAGGAGTTGAATCATGAAGTAATTGGGAAAGGTATTTCATCTTCTTATCCTGACTATCCCTTCCTTCTGAATTCTCGATCAAAAGCAGATTCTTGACAACCCTGTCTAATGTAAGAGATTCTGAGAACAACGTCATTTGTTTTTTGATGCCGATGAATTCTTCTGCTACTGCTCCAGGGTCACCTTTTTTGATCCATGCAGCCTCTGTTACCGATTCAGGTATACCTGATGTGGAAGATATTGCACCAAGGACGAGTTTATCCGCCATTCCCAGTTCTTGGGGATAAAAATCCGGATGGAGTTTTCCCTGTGAAAGATAAACTATATTTCTGATATCTTCAGCGTTTACCGTTTTGAAGAATTCTGAAAACGTTGCCGTCATCTCGAGACGACTTCCAGTTTTTTCCAATTTATCGAATGTATTCGCAAGTTCAGAGTAAAGCATACAATTGGGGTATCTCATTCAATGTTATATTTTGTACGTATTCAGAAACTGCTGAGATCGGTCTGACGTTTGTAGAAAAGTGCGGAATTATTTTTACTAAGTTCGTTGCTGAGTTTCTCTAGTTTGGAACGCATCTGGTCTTCTTTGTTTTTACCGGACCTTTCGAACACCTCATCCATTGTGCCTTTGGCGATGAGGACGAATACTTCTCCGTCATTCTTTCTGCCAGTACGTCCACGTCTTTGGATCGTTCTGATCTCAGATGGTACGGGTTCATAGAATATGACCGCATCCGTACTTGTGATGTCCAATCCTTCTTCTCCGACCGAAGTCGATACGATGACATTGTATTCTCCTGTTCTGAAACTGTCAAGGACGCCTATCTGTTCCTTTTGTTTTAGTCCGCCGTTGGACTGTCCGACGAGTTTTCCGACGTTTGCACCTGGAATTGTGGATAATTTGCTGACCAAGAGATCACAAGTATCCCTATATTGGGTGAATACCATCACTTTCGATGAACCTTCTGCATTGAGTACCTGACTTACAAGGCTCATTGTTTTGGATATCTTGGGATGTTCTACATTTGTGGTCTCTACGATATTCCACATGTTCTTGAACTCATTGCGGGCAACGAGTTCTTTGTTTCCTTTGGCACCTTTTGCCAAGTTAGATTCGTCAATGATTTTTCCTAAGTACAGTCTCAGTGAATTCATTCCTTGTGTTTCCGCAAGATTGATGGCATGCAATAGTTTTACGCAGATCGATTGTATGGTAAGACCTCTGAAGATAACGGATGTACTTTCACCTCTGGCCAATCTTTTTTGCAATGATTCTCCGACCATAAGCATGTGTTTCGTAGATACAGGCCAATTCGGTTGCGTTAAACGTAAATTTGTAAGTTCTAAGAAATAGTGATCCAGCATCTGTTTCAGATATTTGATGATGTCAAGCAGGTCTTGGGGCATGTTAACTTCGATTTTTTTGATATATGTATCATGAACATATGGAGCAACATCGGGGTCGTCGTCTGTTCTGATATCTATTCTCTCTATGTTGAGATTGCGGCACACTTCTTCCACCTTATTGATATCGCTTCCTGGGGATGCAGTAAGTCCCAGAGACAATATTTTCGGGTTGCTACGTTTTGCGACTGTAACGTAAGCGTAATTCCCGGTGCCGCGGTGCGCTTCATCATAGATTATGAGTCCGAATCCGGTAAGATCATATTTTTCCGATTCCAAATCATTGGCGATGCATTGAGGCGTAGAAACGATGAGATCATTATCACGAATGACCTTGGCCCTATTCTCAGGTTTCATCAGTCCGTTCATCACGCTTATTTTCGTGTTAATGAGAAGTTCTGAGAATACCTTTGAATGTTGATCGACCAAAGGTTTAGTAGGTGCCAGAAGAAGAACTTTTTTTCCTTTCTCAAGGATATTTGCTGCAACATATAACGCGACAATGGTCTTTCCGAGTCCTGTGGGGAGTATGATAAGAGTATTTGCATTCAGACACGCGTTTGCCATGGTTATCTGATATTTGCGTTCCTCGACCATGTCAGGAACTATTCTGTGGTGCGAAATATAGCTCATATCAAGAACGCATATTTAGAAAATAGAATAAAAAGTTGATTGGGGGGTGACTGAATCGCCCCGAAAGTGAAATTAGTGGCATCCGCCGCCACACGAAGAGCATCCACTGAAGTTAGGGTTGCTGATGCTAAGTCCGGTTCCGAAGTTGGGGTCATCAACGAATTCGATGACACAGTCTTTCAATGCCTCTTCTGTTTCTGCATCGTAGAATATTTCGAAGCTGGTTGCGGACTTATCGACTTTCTCGTTCTCAGCGGCCTTCTCCTGGAAGGACATACCGAATTGAGGGCCCGAGCACGCAAATCCAGAGAGATATATCTTGATACCGAATCCGATCTTTTGGTTTTTTTCCAGAAGTTCGTCGATGAATTTCTCCGCATCAGGGGTAATTTTTACCATGGTGATCGTATCTTGCAATCATTTTTGAGTATAAATAATGAATTACCTAAACGAAAAAAGTGATGTTATTCTTGTTCCTTTTTATCTTTGAACATATCACTATATTCTCTGAAAGCATAAGATTGTGCGCGTGTCATCGCCATATATGACCCTATTAACATCGTTTCAAGGATCTCATCTTTTGTTGCGCCTGCCTGTATTGCATGGTCCATCTGAACTTTGATGCAATATTGTCCTCCTATGGCAGTAGAAGCAGCTACAGCAGCAAGGTATCTTGTCTTTTGATCTAATTCTCCTCTGCCTTCCATAACGATCTTTCCGAAGTTGGCCGCACTTATGAATTTATCTGGACGTTCTGATAATATTTGGTTGACAACCGGTATGAAACCGTATTGTTCTTCTATAGATTTCAAGATCTTATTTGTGATCTCACGTTCTTTTGGATCTTCCTGCATAATGATATTAACAGTATCTGATGTTTAACAAACTTTCTCATAAATGTCAGTTAAGATTGAGATTAAATTAATTGTAACATTTGTCTTTTAAGCGTTTTTCAAGAAGTATAACAATTCATACGACAAAATCAGTCGTTAGGAGAAATAATAAATGGAAGCAGAAGAGTCTCTTAGGACAACATTCGCCGAGGTAGGCAAAGAATATGGGTTCGAGAAAATAGAAGCAGAGTTCATGGCATTCAAAGAATTCAAGGTCCGTTGGCAGAGAAGCTATAAATGGGCTGAGTTCAAGGTGTCGGATTATCTTGCCGATGCACCTTTAGAGGTTCTTAAAGGATTGGCCAGATCGCTGTTCTCAAGGATAATGGGACAAGGAGAAGAGAATTATTCAGAATCAATGGTCGAATGGATAACATCGCCAGAGTTCTCGACATACAAACAACCAGTTTATCTAAGAAGGAGCAGGAATATCACAAGATCTCAGAAAGGTGATGTAAAAGATCTTTCCGCATCATATGACAGATTGATCAACATGGGACTGTTGGAAAGGGATCCCAGTGTATGTTTGACCTGGACCAAGGAATCTAATATCAGAAAGGTCGGACACTGTTCTGTACTGATGAGAGTAGTATCGATCTCCAATGTATTGGATACAGATGCGATCCCTGATATTGTTTTAGATTATTGTGTGTATCATGAATTGTGCCATCTTCTGGTCGGATTCGATCCGTTCTCAAATAAACACGGGGAGAAATTTGTTTCATTGGAGGCCAAATATCCGAATCAGGCGGAGGCGGAAGAATGGCTGAAGAGGTTATGTATGTATCTTTGATAAATTATAAGTCGGGGGCAATCCCCGGCAATCATCCTTGATTTTTTATAAAATTTGGCAACAAAAATTGTCTCCAGAGCGCTAACACATCTTTTCATTGTCCGATGATGACACCGGCCTCGAGATACTGACTGACGCCTGGAGTATGTGTCGGACCCTACGTTGGCTTCCGGTCATGGCTACGATGACTCATCGTTGCTACCGCAAGAGCCCTTATTACTAAGGGATAGGGTCACTATATTCCGATCCGTGCGTATGGCGTTCATGAAATCGCGCCCATTGGCCGTTTCGGAGTTCATGTATTATTGTTTTACGATATAAGGGATTGCCATGAAAATGGCCGTTATTCGACATTTGACGTATAAAGAGGTTACTTTTTGCCTTAAAGTACGAAAAATGTATATTTTTTGTCGAATTTTGTCGAAATTCGGAACTTTATTCTGAAAAAATACGATATTCGTAAATATATATTCGATATCAGGATTTTCTCTACAAAGCGTAAGGTTAACTTTATCTAAGATAATTTGATTACGGCTCTTATGAAGTGTTTCTTTAATCCCGACTCGGTTGCCATAATCGGTGCCTCATCGGACATAACAAAACTTGGCGGAATGTTGTTGAAAAATCTGATCAACGCCGGCTATAAAGGAAAACTGTATCCTGTAAATCCTAAAGGTGGAGAAATCCAAGGATTGAAAGCATACAAAAGCATCGAAGAGATAGATGCGCCTATTGAATTAGGCGTTATTGCTGTTAAGAACATCTATGTTGCATCGGAAGTGGAAAAGCTCGGAAAAGCAGGCTGCAAAGCATGTTCTATTCTCACAGCAGGTTTCAAAGAGGACAGTGCTGAAGGAGCAAAACTCGAGAAGGAACTCGTTGCAACGGGAAAGAAATATGGCGTGAGGATTTTAGGACCCAATTGTTTTGGAAATATGAATGTCAAAGCAGGATTCAATGTCACATTCTCACATCTTCTGCCGACAGCAGGAAACATGTCCGTCTTCTCACAGTCCGGTGCTGTGGGATCATCAATTCTTGATTGGTCCTGTTCCAATGGTATTGGGCTTTCAAAATTCGTTACATTCGGAAATAAATGTGATGTAGATGAGGCGGATATGATGGAATACCTTTCCGAAGATCCTGATACAAAAGTAATTGGAATGTATTGTGAGGGAATCCCTCGCGGTGAGAAATTCATTGAGGCCATCGAACATATGCCGAAGAAGAAACCTATTGTCATATTCAAATCAGGTAAGACCGAGGCAGGCTCTAAAGCAGCATCTTCGCACACTGGTTCATTGGCAGGTTCGGATGAGGTCAACAATGTTGTTTTCAAGAAATTGAACATTCATAGAGCATCCGATCTCGAAGAGATGTATGATGCACTCACAGTATTCAGCACATGCAGTCCGATGAAAAAGGATGGTATAGCGATCATCACCAATGCAGGAGGACTCGGAGTCATGTCTGCAGATGCGACATTCGATGCATCACACATAGAGGCGGCAAAGCTTGCACCCGAGACCATCGAAGCGATTAAAAAAGCAGTTCCGACAGTTGCAGGTGTCGTTAATCCTATCGATATCAGAGGAGATGCAAAACCGGAGTATTTTAGGGGAGCTATTGAAGCGGTCATCAAAGATCCGTCAGTGGGAGGCCTCGTCATAATGGGATCACCTCTTGATACTGCAGATCTTAACAGCATTGCAAAGATCATTGTCGAAATGAGAGATATCATACCCATACCGACAACATGCTGTTTCGCAGGCGGAAAGAAGTGTGCAGAAGCAAATGCAATTCTCGTTGAAGGAAAGATCCCATGTTTCCCAACACCCGACAGAGCAGTACGTGCTTTGAATATTCTTAGAAAATATACGATCAACGCATCTGAGAAACAGGATCAGCTTGCTGTTCCCGTTATATCTGGAAGAAAAGTATCGAAACATATAATCGATGCCGATATCAAAGAAGGAAGATACGGACTTACCGAGGCTGAAGGAAAACAAATCTTCAATGCATACGGAATGCCTACCCCTGGAGAGGCACATGTCAATTCCGCTGAAGAAGCGGTCAAAGCATGCAATAAGATCGGTTACCCGGTTGTCATGAAGATCGTTTCTCCTGATATTCCGCATAAGACAGATGTTGGCGGAGTCGTCGTCGGTGTTGAATCTGCAGAAGAGGCGGCTAATGCATTCAATAAGATCATGGAGAACTGCAAGAAAAATAAGCCACAGGCAAGATTGGACGGAGTTTCGATACAGCAGATGGTATTCGGTCAGGAAGTAATCCTTTCAATGATCCGTGATCCGCAATTCGGGCCCGTCATATCATTCGGATTGGGTGGAATCTATGTAGAGATCCTAAGGGAGATCGCACAGGTGCACGTGCCCATGTCCGAGCAGCAGCTCGACGATATGATCACATCCACAAAAGCATACAGGCTCATGTCCGGTGCAAGGGGAATACCTGCGTCGGATATCACTGCTATCAAGGATATGATCAGAAGAATGGTCCTTGTTGCTGAAGAGAACCCCGAGATATACGAGTTGGAGATCAATCCTGTCATAGTCGGTAAGGAAGGACAGGGTTGCTGGGCAGTAGATGCTCTCTGTACTCTGAATCAGTAAACTTCAATACAGGTCTGAGGGGTTCCTCGGGCCTGTTCATTATTTTTGAACCGAATTATTTAATCTGATGATGTCAATCCGACCTATGATGACATCCGAACTCGTCTTCGTTGGATTGGGCCTAAGTGGCATAGACGGAATGACCGTAAAAGCTTTACAGGCACTGAAAGAATGCGATAAGATATATGCAGAATTCTATACGTCAACTCTTATAGGTGCCAGCGTAGAGGATCTGGAGAAGATGCTTGACAAGAAGATCAATGTCGTATACAGATCACAGGTCGAAGAAGGCGAGGATATCTTAAGCGATGCGGCGAAGATGAGGGTCGGATTCGTGACAGCCGGAGATACAATGCTCGCTACGACTCATGTGGATCTCAGGATCCAGGCAAAAGAGGACGGAATACCTGTTAGATTATTCCACGGGGTATCAATCTTTGGAGCATGTCCCACTTCCTTGGGATTGCAACCGTATAAGTTCGGAAGGACCGTTACACTGCCGTTTTTGGAAATGGATTATCAGCCCAAGTCTCCATATGATCATATCAAGGAGAATAAGGACAGAGGGCTTCATACGATGATCCTTTTGGATATCCGTGCAGATGAATTACGTTATATGACGGCACATCAGGCTATAGAATGGCTTATAGAGGGAGAGAACAAGTGGAATGAAGGCCTGATCACAGACAAGACGCTAATCTGTGTTGCAACACATGTGGGAGCTCCAGATGAGAAGATCTTTGCAGGATATCCTCAGGATCTTCTGAAGATGGATCTGGGAACACCGTTACAAACAGTGGTTCTTCCGGGCAATATGCATTTCATGGAAGCTTATGCATTGGTGGATTTTGCCGGTGCACCGAAAGAGATCATCGAAGACGAATGATCAATTTCTTGGCCAGAGTATATTCAATACCTGGTCAAGAAGCCTCATCGTTCCCGAAAGTCCGATGATAGGTTCTTTTTCGATCTTCACCATTTTCCTGCAGGGGCGTGTGACATCAACGCCTCCCAGCGTCATTTTTCTCATCATCATTGCAGAGACCATATTTCCGCTGCCTATGGTCACGTCCGTGGGGGTATTGAAGACATCATCAGATACGGTCAGTCCTTTCGACGAGACGAATTTCTGGATTCTAGAGTTCCAAAGGCCATCAGAATCG
>JALNYB010000052.1 GCA_023230065.1 Candidatus Methanomethylophilaceae archaeon | reverse complement strand
AGGTCAAGAAGTTGGATTCTAAAGTGAGGATAGGATTGGCAGCAGATGAGGCATTCTGTTTCACGTATGAGGATAATATATCACTATTGGAAGAGTGCGGTGCGGAGATCGTAAGGTTCTCCCCCATCTATGATCAGAAGCTTCCGGACGGAATCCAGGGACTAATTCTTTCTGGAGGATATCCCGAGATGCATGCGGAGGCCCTCAGCAACAACAAGAGTATGTTGGAAGATGTTCAGGTCAAGATAAGGAATGGATTGCCCTGTATGGCCGAATGCGGAGGTTTCATGTACCTCAATAATGAGGTCGAGGACAGTGAGGGGAAGTTCTGGAAGATGGCGGGGGTCATAGATGCCAAGGTGTTGAACAAAGGAAGACTCTCGCGTTTCGGTTACATCGAGATACATCCTAAGGGAAGGTCAAAGATACTCCCGGCGGATTGTGTGGTAAGAGGACATGAATTCCATTACTGGGACAGTGAGGATTGCGGAGAGGATTGTGAAGC
The DNA here is from genome assembly GCA_023230065.1 of Candidatus Methanomethylophilaceae archaeon. Taxonomy (GTDB): domain Archaea; phylum Thermoplasmatota; class Thermoplasmata; order Methanomassiliicoccales; family Methanomethylophilaceae; genus JALNYB01. The sequence continues at coordinate 8,642 of JALNYB010000052.1, read as the reverse complement.
GGTCAAGTCGTCAAACGGAAGGAAATACGATTGCATTCATTGTTCTGGAAATTTGGTTGCAGGATTCCCTCATATCTATTATTATTCGAATCCGGATATTGCATATGATTTCCTGAAGTTTTGTTCAGAATATGAACTGATTTGAAAGTTCATTAGAATTTAAATTCCGTTGGACATTCAATATGTGAGTCGATTTTTATAATCATATTAAAGGTCAAATAAAAAAGATTGGGGAAATTGCTCTCCCCTATATGGGATTAAAACATTGTTCATATTATCTGAATTAAGATCTGTATGTGAGTGCAGATCAATGTAAAATTTAATTTTCGAATTCATATGAAGTTTAATCAAAATATTTGAACACGTTGCATGCGAACATGTTTGTCAAGGTCTTCGCCGGATAAAGACCGGCGTATCCGAGAACATCCGATCCTTTGAATTCCGACTTCTTAAGATATTTTTTGAGGGCTTGGTCTTTATTTAGCGAGGATGCCTCTTCTTTGCTCATCCTGTTCATAAAATCTAAAAATTGGAGAATCTTCACATTGTCTCTGTTGATTGGAACTACAGGGCATCTTATTCTTACCTGTTGATCTCCGATATCCACGAGTCTTCCTCTGGTGGATTCTCTGTTGGTGACTATTTCTATCACAGACGGGAGTTCTTCTGTCAATCCTATGGAATTCTTAAAATATGTTCCTGTATAAAATCCATAAACCTCCTTTTTTTCGGAGATGTATTTCTTTTTTATGACCTTGTTTAAGTTGAGTGGGAATTTTTCTCCGTACACAGATTCTTTCGGGATGAAATAGATCCCTTGAGAGTATCTTATTATCTTTTTCTGTTCTGTAAGACGCGTCAAAGATTGTCTGATGTAGCTCGGAGATCTTCCGATAATAGTAAGATCTTTGGCGAATATGGGCTCATTTGTGCCGTATTCTTGATAAATATGGTTCAAAACATCTGAATCCGACATAAAATCACTCTTGTTAAGCAATCATAAACATTATATGTATAAATTTGTTTGTTAGTGATTAAAATATCTGTTATTTGGATATATTTGTCTCGACAGAAGTGTATCGCAGTTGAGATGTAGAGGCCTCTAACAGCTGAAAACAAAAGGGTCTTCGTTCGAATACAAAGTTGCGAAACAAATAGCATTCAGTGAATAAAGGATGATATCATTCTGAATGAGAATATATCGTTTTGTCATTGTGTTCAACACTTCACGTTCGAAATTAGGTGTAGGGGGTATCTCAGAGATCAGGGTAGGAACATGTCGAGTTAATGACTGCCGAATTGCAGAGATCTATGCCTTTTTCATACATGCGTATTTAGGAGTATTCGAACATAGAACAATACTGCGATATCATGCCGGATCTGTTCTACGTTATCGTGGATGATCATGGACAAAGGCGGAACCTTCGAAGACATTGTGTATTCCATCATAAGGTCCAGGAATGGATATCTTATGAGGGTCAAGTTGAATATGTTCTATAGAGAACTTAAAGAATGGGAGTAAAATTCCAATCTATGAGTTCAAAATGTTGATATTGGGATTTTGATTTAACATAAAACAATATACGAGTTTATTTTTGAAATTTATATCATATATTCATTAATTATCGAATCATTTTTTTAAAAAATGTTATTAAGATGATCGGTAAAACTAATTAATAATATTAGATTGATACAATTAAACATAACAATAAAGATATTATTAAATATTATGAACGATTTTATTTGACATTAGATGTATCATAATAACAATGAAACAGATTATTCAAAATATGTAGTTGATGGATATCCGGTTAGACATAAAAAGAAGGACCCATTTAAACCCAATTTGAAACTCAATAAGCAATATCATGACATGGTGGATAGAATACGTGTCTTGGATTCTAAGTTAGACAATATGATATTAGGTGATGAGGATTATTTGAATCTGGTTATTGATGCGTACTCAACAAATATTCATTGGTCTGTAAAAATTGAAGGCAATGAATTATCTTTCGATGAAGTTAGAAGAATAACAAAACGCTTTACAGAAGGAAATTATGGAAATGAAAAAAGAAATGGTGCTACGCAGGAGATATTGAATCATATTTATTCATTTTTTGCAAAAAATATTTTTGAACAGCCTTGGACAATGAATGTAATAACTTCAGCGCACAGTTTGTTAATGAAAGATGTAGAATCCGATTCTAAAGTTATTCCGGGAGAGTTCAGGAAGGATATCGTTTCGATAATAGGGGAAGACGGATTTGAATATTTTATCGCATGTCCACCTAAATTCATAGAGCCAGAGTTAGAATCTTTACTCGGATGGTTAGAATATTCGCCATTCGATGTAGTTTGCACTTCAGTTTTATTTTTTCATGAATTTGAAAGTATTCATCCATTTATTGATGGGAATGGACGTACAGGTAGGACCTTATTTCAAATATTACTTCAAGAACGTGGATTAAAAAATTCTAAATTATGTAAATTTGAATACGAATTGCTAAAAGATAGTGAGCGGTACTATACTTTATTGGCATATACGGATCGGACTGAAGATTACACACCCTTCATAACGTATGTGACAGAAGCACTATTGAAGGCATATGAAGATGCAGTTGAGTTATTCGAGACCAAAGACAAATTGAAAGATTTAGATGAAGTAACTAAGACTTTGGCCAAGAGGTCAAAATTAGTTAGGGATTTTACTGTAGCAGACGCAGTAAGTTGGGTTTCAACAGTTCAAGATCAAACCGTTCGTTCAAAATTGAATAAGTTGGTGGAAATGGGTATATTGGAAAGAGAGGGCAATACAAGGTCGACAAGATATCATTTCAACGATCCATTCAAAGAAGTAAGAGAGGATTCTGATATCAAGAGTAAAAAAGATAAAGAATCTTTAGAAAGCTATAATCAAGATAGTTTCTGATAATGCATGTTGATGTTTCTAAAGAGTGGGAGAATCAATTAATATGATAAAGGGTTTTTTTCACTCAAATAATCTTATTTTATCTGACTGTTGTCGAGAGAATAATTGAAAGTCGGAGTTTCTTTTTCCTTTTTATCGGCTGAAGAATCTGCGATATCTTCTGTGATATCTTCTGCAGTAGATTTGTCTTCTACTTCTTGAGGTATCTTGGTGGTCTCTGTTGTCTCGATGGTATTTTCAGTTTCTTTTTCGTCATCTTTTTTAGTGAGTTTTTCAACTCCGGCGACGGTGACGGCCGCAAGACCTGCGCCGATCTTTTTGGTTCCTTTCCAAAGTGTTTTGGCAACAAAGGCATCATTATCCTGCGTAGCTGCTTTTTTAAGTAACGAAGTGATCTTTCCCATGATAATCATATCCTGTTATTCAGTAAATAAGGCTGTTGTTTGTAATATTATGCTTTCCAGGGTGTTTTCCAATCCCATGGTCTAATTTTGTCGGTATAGATAGCCAGTCCTACTACAGCACCTATGGCACCTGCGTTGCTTAGGATCTGAGCATCTTCTTCAGATGTCACGCCGCCTGATGCGATCACGTCGCACGGGCATTTAGATATGAAATCTTTAGCTTGTTTCGCATCGATACCCTTTGTTTGACCTTCGACATCCACATTGGTGTTAAGGACAGCAGCAAGAGGCAGATCTTTTATGATATTGAACATGGTATCTATGGTAAGGTCTGCGGATTCTTGCCATCCTTTGATCGTGATGTTGTTTCCTTTGGTGTCCATTCCGAGAACTATCTTGTTGGGATATTTCCTGGCCATGGATATTAGCCAATCAGGTTCTTTTACTGCTTTGGTGCCTACTATGATCCTGTCTGCACCCGCATCGATGAGTTCTTTCACAGTTTCCTCAGAACGGATCCCTCCGCCGATCTCCACAGGTACGCTGCACTCTTTGATTATCTGTTTGAAAACAGGAATATTATCACTTTTGCCGAATGCCCCGTCAAGGTCGACCAGATGAAGATAAGTCGCGCCCTTCTTCACCCATGAATTGGCCACGTCCAGAGGATCGGGAAGGATTATCTGTTGGGTGCCTTGCACCCCGCCGACCAATTGCACAACTTTGTGATCGAGTACGTCCACAGCCGGGATTATTATCATATGCAGTCCTCAGCGAAGTTGATGAAATTATTCAATATCTGAAGGCCGGAATCTCCGCTTTTCTCGGGGTGGAATTGAGTGCCGTAAACATTGGCTGTTCTGAAGAACGATGGGAAGATATTTCCCTCATATTCTGTCTCTCCGATGATCATATCCTTGTTTTTCGGTTCGCAGTAGTAAGAGTGCGCGAAATAGAAGTATCTGTCAGCGATGCCGTCCATAAGGGGGTCTTCGCTGATGACCTGATTCCATCCCATATGCGGTATCTGCTTAGCTTTGAGTTTTACCGCTTTTCCGGGGAATATGCTGAGCCCTGGGGATTTTCCCTCTTCGCTTGATTCGAACATTATCTGGGTTCCTATGCAGATGCCCAACGCAGGTACGCCTGAAAGCAGGCGGTCACAGATTATCTCACGGTAAGGAAGGAGCATCTCCATGGTCTTATCGAATGCTCCGACACCAGGGAATACTATGCATTTTGCATCCAGGAGTTTCTTCATATCATTTACCACGTCAACGGAAGCACCGTTCTTCTCCAGTGCTTTCTTGATGGAGTGGAGGTTTCCTACTCCGTAATCTGCGAGCATTATCTTCATTTGGATTCCTCTAATACTTCTGAGATCTTCTTGAGCATATAATCGTTCAGTTCTTCTGTTCCGACGGTCATCCTCACGCAGTTCTCTGTTCTGCGTTTGTTTCCGAAGTCTCTTATGAGAACTCCTTTTTCTTTGAGTTTAGAGACCATCACGGAGTGGTCAATCGGGCATTTAGCTAATATGAAATTGGAATCGGAAGGGTAAGGTTCAAAGCCTAGTCTCTCCAGACCTGATGCGAGTTTCGGCCTCTCGTTGGTGACCATCCTTACGCTTTTCGTGATGAATGTCTGATCTTTCACGGCGGCCATCGCTGCACACTCCGAGATCTTGTTGAGAGAGTACGGTATCTTGATGGAATTCATCATATCTGACACATTCAAGTTGGTCACGGCGTAACCCACTCTCAAAGCGGCCATCGCATAAGCTTTGGAGAATGTCCTGAGAACGATGAGATTCTCAAACTCATTCACACGTTTGAGCATGGAATTCTTTGCGTATTCCCCATATGCTTCGTCTACTATCACCATGCCTTTGAATCTTGTGAGGATCTCTTCTATGTCCTTCTGCTTGAATGTGTTTCCCGTAGGATTATTGGGCGAAGGCATGATGGCTATCTTGGCATCGGCTTTGCATATCCCGTCGACATCCAACTGGAAATCGTCTGTGAGATCCACCTGAACGGGCTTTCCGCCGTTCATGCTTACGAAATACTCATACAGAGTGTATGAAGGAACTGGAACGACACAGTTGTCGCCCCAGTTGGTGAATGTTTTGAACGAGACATCCAGCATTTCATCTGAACCGTTGCCAGCTACGAAATTCTCTGTTTCCAGACCGTAAAGTTCTGCGAGTGCCTGTCTCAGACCGTCTGAATAGGTGTTCGGATATCCGTCGAGTTCTATTTCGAGGTGTTTGAGATACTTCATGGCTGCCGGATTGGAACCTAACACGTTCGTGTTGGTATCCATTCTCAGCTCGCCTCTGAGTTTTGGATTGTAATACTTTTGGAAATCACGAGTTGTATCCCTCATGATGTCCCTGGTGATCATTTACTTCACCAGCCTGTCGATGGACATGCAAAGTATGCCTTCCGCACCGAGTTTCTTGAGTTTGCTTATGGTCTTGTACATGTCTTTGGAGGATACGACAACTTGGACGGCGACCATGTTCTCGTTGCCGGCCAGTTCGAGGATGGTAGGTCCGTTGATTCCAGGTACGATCTTTTCTACCTGAGTGATCTTCTTCTTTGGGATGTTGGCCATGAGGTATTTCTTGTCTTCTGCGGACATGACGCTTCTGATGGCTTCGACGACATCCATGATCTCCTGGTATTTCTTATCGGGAGAGGACATGTAGGCTATTTCTTTGGATGTGAATATCGCTGCCTGGGAGTCGATTATCTTGCAGACTTCGACCATCCTGTTGATCTTGAGTGTGGAGCCTGTTGCAATCAGGTCGCAGATGAGATCGGATACGCCTAGATACGGCATGATCTCGGCTGCGCCGGATACTACGGTGATCTCCACTTTCTTTCCCAGTGAATCGAAATATTTCTTTGTCAGGTTGGGGAATGATGTCGCGATACGAGTTCCGTCCTTGATGTCTTTGGCAGAATGGATCCCCGAGGCCTCGGGAGCTGCGATGGACAGACGACATACGCCGAATTCAAGATTGAGGACATCTTCTAGATAGTCTCCGTATCCGGATTCTGCTACCATATCCTGTCCCGTTATACCGAAATCGATAGCACCTGATTCGATGAATGCAGGGATATCCTGAGCACGGATGAACATGATCTCCAGATCCTGCTCTTTTGCTGTAACATAAAGTCTTCTTCCCCAATCCTCTCCCAGGTCGATGCCTGATTTGGAAAGGAGTTCGACGGCTCTCTCGTTGAGCCTTCCTTTGTTGGGAATCGCTAATTTGACTGTCATTTATTGGGCCTCTTATATTTTAGTATAAAAAGGAAGTAAATAAGGTTTGTTAAATTGTCAGTTAAATGAGCCAGAACAGAAAAACAGGGCTCTATAAGAAATCGAGGTCTTTGAGGATACGAGGGCGACTTCGGAACGCGTAGAGAGATGCGGTGTGCATGATCGTGCAAGTCTTTATTCGTTGAAGCAGTTCCCTCTACAGATTTATCACAGATAACCGTGATCCGGCAAAGAGAAAGGTATTGAATTGCGATTTCAATCATTTATTTCGGGCCTTAATGAGAATTTTCTGAGTGCTAATGTTCTTTATGATACGTCTATCTTGTGAAAACGGTGAGCAAGGCGTTGGACATAATAAGATCAAAGAATCAAATGAATGGTTTAAGAGAATGTATAGATTCAAACCGATAAGAATGAAAAGGATCTTTCTGGTAATTATGGATGAAAGACATTTGGCACAAGGAACGGCAATACAATACCGAGTCTGGCGCATAATATGAATTAATAATTGATCCAACTGTATGATTTTTAGCGTATCGTCTATATTCAAGCATATGAAATGGATGTATTGATTATATTATGAAGGAAAGGCTCCTATGAGTGCTGTGGGAAGGATCGCATTAGGATATTTTCACAGATATTGCATCGGCATTTCTTCAGGATGAGTAATGTTTTTCCAATAATGATTGAACAGTATGATACAAACTGTAAAACGTATCGGTCATGGTCATTCGAATACGAGGATTTATCTGACGACCTTCTTTAGGAACTGGTGTTTGGATATATGATATTCAAACGTTATGGTATGCAGTATTTTTATCATTGTAGCGTAAATTGTCATGGGATGAGGCTAAGGAATGTTGATATATTGATATTATGCACAATTCACGATTATATTTTCAGCTCATGTACGATCTTCTGGGTCTTGTCGGGATTGTTTGATCATGTTCTATGAATAATCAACGTAATAGTTTTCATATAACTCGGAGAATTTTGATCAATAACCAACGTACCATCAAGTAAGGTTATATACATAATCGGATTATCTGGAGTATAATCGTGATGATTTAATTTTGGTAAAGGTTCTGGAAATCTTCATGAAATTTTTATAGGAAGGGAATTAATTGCAAAAAAAATCATTATATACCATTTGTCTCGTGGCGATAGTTTTTCTGTCTGCGGTGATAATATTGATAACGAATACAGAGAATTCATCGGCAACCATCGGTGACGAATTTACAGTTGGAGGATTAACATATAAAATAACATCAGATCAGGAAGTTGAAATCTTAGGGAGTACTATAGAGTACACATCCAATATTTTGATTATACCCTCGACTGTTGTATATGATAGTGTCGAATATTATATCACATCTATAGGCGATAATGCGTTCTTGGACTGTACCAGATTTACAGGACCGTTGACAATCGGTGACGGCATTACAATCGGTAACTTAGCGTTCTCGGGCTGTACAGGATTCACAGGGTCTTTGGAGATCGGTGATAATGTGTATCTTGGTGTTGGTGTGTTCTATAACTGTACCGGATTCACCTCGCTGACGATCGGTGATGGTACTACGATTGGAGACGGAGCGTTATCAGATTGTATTGGACTTACTGCGTTAGCAATAGGTGATGGAATTACAATCGGCAATGAAGCGTTCTCGGGTTGTACCGGATTAACAGGACCGTTGACAATAGGTGATGGAATTACAATCGGTAACTTAGCGTTCTCGGGCTGTACAGGATTCACAGGGTCTTTGGAGATCGGCGATAATGTCATTATCCTCAGTGCTGCTTTTTCGGGCTGTACAGGATTCACCTCACTGACGATCGGTGATGGCACTACGGTCGGCAACGGAGCATTCTCGAACTGTAGCGGATCAGGACCGCTGACAATCGGTGATAATGTCGCTATCCTCAGTGCTTTTTACAATTGTACAGGATTCACCTCGCTGACGATCGGTGATGGCACTACGGTCGGCAACGGAGCATTCTCGAACCTTAGCGGATTTACG
>JALNYB010000051.1 GCA_023230065.1 Candidatus Methanomethylophilaceae archaeon | reverse complement strand
GAGAAGTTGTTAAGTCTGCTACTTGGGGAGTACGTCCGCAAGGATGAAACTTAAAGGAATTGGCGGGGGAGCACCGCAACGGGAGGAGCGTGCGGTTTAATTGGATTCAACACCGGAAAACTCACCAGGGAAGACTGTTACATGAAAGCCAGGCTGATGACCTTGCTCGATTTTCAGAGAGGTGGTGCATGGCCGTCGTCAGTTCGTACCGTAAGGCGTTCTCTTAAGTGAGATAACGAACGAGACCCTCACTAATAGTTGCTACTTCATTCTCCGGAATGGAAGCACACTATTGGGACCGCTGGCGCTAAGTCAGAGGAAGGAGAGGTCAACGGTAGGTCAGTATGCCCCGAATTTCCTGGGCTACACGCGCGCTACAAAGGGCGGGACAATGAGTTCCGACACCGAAAGGTGGAGGTAATCTCGAAACCCGTCCGTAGTTCGGATTGAGGGTTGTAACTCACCCTCATGAAGCTGGATTCCGTAGTAATCGCGAATCAACAACTCGCGGTGAATATGCCCCTGCTCCTTGCACACACCGCCCGTCAAACCATCCGAGTTGGGTTTCAGTGAGGCTGCCTCTAATTAGGGTTGTCGAACTGAGATTTAGCAAGGAAGGTTAAGTCGTAACAAGGTATCTGTAGGGGAACCTGCAGATGGATCACCTCCTACGCAGGGTGGGGTTTCATACCCCACCCTCAAAAAAACTAAAGCGAAAAATGGCAAGGAAATCTCTAAAAGATGATTTCCCGCAATTCCGAGCAGCTTACCATACACTAAACGTAGCATCGAGCGTCATATGTCATCTTTTTATTATTATTTGTTCAGAATTATTTCTAGATTAATGATTATTGATGAACTTTTGAGGATACTTCAAAAATTTATCAATCAAGATGAAAATATTTAACCGGCAAAACATCGAACATAATTTTAATTCAAAATATGGTTTTCACATCATTGTTTTGAGTTCTTACAATTATAAATGATAAACATAATAATTTGAACTGTCTGATGTTAGTAATAGTAGATAGAGATCAAGTTCATTGTTGTATTATTCACAATTACAAATTTGGGCTATTTATTGATAGAATATTATTTTCTAATAATTATATCGGTATCAAGAGATAGAGTACTAACATAGATACACAATCTACAGTATTTTGGCCTCAAAATCTATGTAGAGATTATTTGTAAAAATGGTATGAAGGTAGTCCCGTTCGGATTCGAACCGGAGTCGCCGCCTCCAAAGGGCAGCATGATTGACCACTACACTACGGGACTATGATTCACACTAATGTGCTTCATTTATTTAACACTCTTCCGACAAGGTATGTCGAGGTACAGTCTGTGATTTCTGTGTTAACAAAAGAACCAAGTGGTAAAGTGATTTTAAGTGCAACTGGACGGTAATTTGAAGTCCTTCCTATAACAGATCCATTGGTTCCATTTTCTGTTATCAAAACTTCGAATGTCTTTCCGATAAGTTTGGAATTTATGTTGTATTCTGTCTCATTTTTTATTGCAGTAAGTTCGGTGGAGCGTTCTTTGCTGATCCTTCCATGAATAGGTTCCATCTCTGCAGCTTCTGTCCCGGGTCTAGAAGAGAATCTTGTGATATTCACTGTATCTGCCCGAAGTGTCCTTATGAGCTCGAAGGTTTTCCTATGATCTTCATCAGTCTCACCGGGGAATCCAGAGATTATATCTGTAGCTATACTGAAATCAGGATAGCGTGCACGAATTCTATTAACGATGCTAAAGAATTTTTCTACTCTGTAGTGTCTCTTCATTCCATTTAATACATCATTACTTCCGCTTTGAACCGGTATATGGAAGAATTTATAGACGCGTGGATCATCGAGAGCATCGAGCAATTTGTCAAGAATAGGTTCTAGACTATTTGGATTCATCATTCCTATTCTTATGCGGTAATCACCAGTAGTATTGAGCATTTTTGTAATGAGATCTGCTAGATCGCTACCATTGTCATGGCCATAGCATGCAGTATCTTGAGCTGTGATAAGGATCTCTCTAACGCCATGTTCTATCATCCTGTTGAATTGTGATAATATGTCGTCATAAGGATAGCTAATGAGTTTTCCTCTGGCGAATTTCGTAATGCAGTATGTACAGTTTCCTAAACATCCTTGAGCTATAGGAATTATACCGAATGTCTCTGTTTCTAAAATAAATGGATGATCCGTACATCCGTATTTTTCTGTGACAATACATGAAAAGTCTTTGTATTTGTCGGGGGGAAGAATGATGGAATCAGGCAAACGAATAGAAATCCTGTTAGATTGAACTTTCGCCATACATCCGGTTACAATAACCTCTTTTCCAGCCTTCTTAAGGTCGGACATACGGCGTATCATCTTTTTTTCTGTAGTCTCGACAACAGTACATGTGTTAAGGATTACAATATTCGCTTCTTCAGCGGAATTGACTTTAACATGACCTAATTCAGACATACGTTCGGAGAGTTGAAGGCCCTCTCCGAAGTTCATTGTGCAACCGTACGATTCCACAAAATATTTCATGGTATGACTTTACCGCAGTTCAACGGGTGGAGGCTTCTGTAGTCACCATACCGAATGCTGTCTTTGCGGAGATATTGGTGATCTTCACATGTACATTGTTACCTTTTGTGGTTCCAGGTACTATGACTAGGTAATCCATGAGTTTTCCGACACCGTCTCCTTTCTTTCCGACATCCGTGATGAGTAATTCGATAATGTCTCCTTCCTTGAGAGTGTTGACATTTTCAACCCTTGCTGCCTTCCTTACATTGATGGATCTGCGTGCACCGCATGCTTCGCATTCAAGGATAAGTGTTCTATCCTCTTTGACCATCTTTGTATCTGGAAGTCCGCATTCGGAACAGATGACGTACGTGTCCGTGTAATTTTGGATTTTTTCATTGATATGCATCGGGCTGATCTTGGCTTTGAATACTACTCTGCGTCCCTCTATGTTTCCAGGGGTACCTAATTCTTTAAGGAGGAACTGCAGAACATGCTGAGGGTCTCTTCTTAATTTATCAGTGACGTCAATGAAGTTCTTGAAGATCGTGATCTTTCCTTCCTGAATGATGTCTAATTCCGGAAGTTCAAATCTCTCGTGATTCTCAATTGTCTCTGGAAGAACATCTTTTGCTCTATCGAGCAATGCTAAGTAATCGTCATCTGCCATTTTAATCGCCTTAGTTGCCTAACCTTCGTTACACTTATAAAGGTTTGTCGCGCGAGCGCGCACTTTATTGTTTATTCAGGTTATTCATGTACTTCATAGAAGCATCAACTAGCCCTAGGTGCAAAGGTGATGGTTTTTCGGGTCTCGATTTTAATTCTGGATGGAATTGTGATGCAACGAAATAGGGGTGATCTTTCAATTCTCCTATCTCCATTCTCATTCCGTCATCAGATCTTCCTGTGAATTCCCATCCTGCTTTTTCAAGACGCTCAATATATGCAGGATTGACTTCATATCTGTGTCTGTGTCTTTCTGAGATGTTGGTTGAATTGTATAATCTAGATGACATGGAGCCTTCTTTTATATTTACTGCCTGTGCTCCGAGACGCATTGTAGCACCCATATCATGAACGTTCTTTTGTTCGTTCATTATGAATATGACAGGATCTTCTGTCTCTGGTTCGAACTCTGTGCTGTTAGCGTGTTTCAATCCAAGTACATGTCTTGTTATCTCAATCGTGGCAATCTGGAATCCTAGGCAGACGCCTAGGAAGGGCAGTCTGTGTTCGCGTGCATATTGTGCAGCAATGATCTTTCCTTCGACTCCTCTTATACCGAAGCCCCCCGGTACAAGTATTCCGTGAACATCTCCTAAAAGTGTGTCAGGATTTTGGTTGATCAGATCGTCGCTGTCTACGAATTTGATTTTCACTTTGCAACTCATTTTTGCACCTGCGTGAGTGAGTGCTTCTATTTGGCTCAAGTATGAATCTGCGAGTGTAGTATATTTTCCGACAAGTGCGATACGAATCTCATTCTTGGGTTCCAGAACATTCGAAAGGAATTTTTCCCAATCTTTCATGTTTCTTTTAGTTGTCAGAGGTTTGAGTTTCATTTTATCGATTATATAATCTGCGACTCCCTGTTTTTCAAGTGTAAGAGGGACTTCGTAGATCGAACGTGCGTCAGGACAGGAGACTACGGCTTTCTCATCAACGTCGCAGAACATTGAAATTTTGGCTCTAGCTGCATCGCTTATTGGTTCCGAACAGCGACCTACAATCATATCAGGTCTGATTCCGATGCTCATAAGTTCTTTAACGGAATGTTGTGTAGGTTTTGTTTTTTCTTCACCGACGGATCCCATGATAGGTATAAGAGTAGTATGAATGAACATAACATTCTCTTCTCTTCCTAGTTCTCTGCTTAGTTGTCTAGCTGCTTCGAGGAAAGGCATTGATTCCATATCTCCGACTGTACCTCCGAGTTCTATGATGACAACGTCAGCTCCTGAGTCCCTGGAGATCTTCATGATACGTCTTTTGATTTCGTTGGTGATATGAGGTATTATTTGAACGGTCTTCCCGAGATAATCGCCGTGCCTTTCATTTTCAATCACAGTTTTATAGATCTTTCCTGTGGTAATATTATGTTCGCTGGTGAGTTCCAGGTCCATGAATCTTTCATAGTTACCAAGATCCAGATCCACTTCTCCTCCGTCATCAAGGACAAATACCTCTCCGTGTTCAAAAGGATTCATTGTACCTGCATCGATGTTTAGATATGGGTCTATCTTTATTGCAGAGAGACTTAAACCTCTTGCCTTGAGAAGGCGTCCTATAGAGGATGCCGTAATGCCCTTTCCTAATCCTGATATAACTCCGCCGCTAACAAAAATCAATTTCATACTAAATCAACGGGAATAATCATATTAGACGAATCTACATAAATCTATTTATTCGACAATTGAATGGTAATTTTAATGATTTTTACACAAATCCTATTGAAATAATTTGAAAAAAACCAGTTTATTCTAAGTTTTTTGTATCGATTATTTAGTTTCGTCGCATAACAACTGTTAAGAATAGGAAGACCTTGGGGAGGTTCAGTTAAGTCCGCAATGGTATTTTGCTGATAACACAGATGCGTAAGAAAGTGTTATATACCATATCATTGTAGCCACCGACAGCGTAGAGCTGTGCAGTGAGCATGGGCTTTAAATACGATAACTAATATCGTGAAAAATACTTCAAAACGAAGGTGAAAATTTGGGTAGAGGTCTATATACCGCAAGAAAAATGAAAGAGGACAGGCAGAAATTCCGCTGGCTGGATAGAGGATACAAGAAGAGAGTACTGAAGCTTAGGGAGAAATCCGACCCACTAGAGGGATCTTCCCAGGCACGCGGAATCGTGTTAGAGAAGGTCGGTATCGAGGCAAAACAGCCTAACTCTGCTATTCGTAAGTGCGTCAAGATCCAGCTTATCAAGAATGGACGTCAGATCACTGCATTCGCGGTTGGAGACGGAGCTATCAACTTCATCGATGAGCACGACGAGGTACTCGTTGAAGGTATCGGTGGAAGAATGGGTCGTTCATACGGAGATATCCCCGGTGTTCGTTACAAAGTTATCAAGGTAAACAATGTTTCTCTGAACGAAATGGTCAGAGGCAGAACAGATAAACCAGTAAGGTGAATTTAAATGGCAGATGAAATTGTAGCGCAGAAAGTGCTCATATTCGGAAAATACGACACGTCCGAGGTTATCGTCAATGATGGCGGATTGGCAAAATACATAGACCTCACACCCACAAATGTGCCTCACTCGGGCGGTAAGCATGCAAACAGGTGGTTTGGAAAGTCCAAACTCAGTATTGTCGAGAGATTGATCAACAATATCATGAGGACTGAAAAATACACTGGTAAAAAAATGAAAGCATATAGAGCTGTGTCTCAGGCTTTCGACATTATTGCAGTTAAGACCAAGAAAAACCCACTTCAGGTTTTGGTTGAGTGTCTTGAGAATGCAGCACCACGTGAAGAGGTCACAAGACTTCAGTTCGGTGGTATTTCAGTCCCAAAGGCAGTAGATATCTCTCCTCAGAGGAGGCTCGATATCGCACTTCGTAACCTTTCAACCGGTGTTGTTTCGACAACATCAAAGAACAAGAAACCTATCTACGAGTGTCTTGCAGATGAGATAATGCTCGCAGCAAAGGGAGACATGACTTCGTTCTCTGTCGCTAAAAAAGAAGAGACCGAGCGTGTTGCACAGTCGGCCAGGTAAGCATATAACAAAAAAGGTGTGTGAATATGGGCCGTAAAGAAGATAATATTAGAATTGCATCAAAATTGATGAAGACCCCACAATATGTGAGGAACATCGGAACTGCTGCACATATCGATCACGGAAAAACAACATTCTCGGATAACCTCATAGCAGGTGCCGGAATGATGTCATCTGATCTCGCAGGAGAGCAGCGTGTTCTCGACTATGATGAGCAGGAAGCAGCAAGGGGAATTACCATCAACGCAGCAAGCGCGTCAATGGTTCATCACTTCGAGGGACATGAGTATCTCATTAACCTCATCGATACGCCAGGTCACGTCGACTTCGGTGGAGATGTTACAAGGGCGATGAGAGCGCTTGACGGTGTTTTCATCTTATGCTGTGCAGTCGAGGGTATTATGCCTCAGACTGAGACAGTTATTAGACAAGCACTCAAAGAGCGTGTAAGGCCTTTGTTATTCATAAACAAAGTTGACAGGATGATCGTTGAGCAGCAGGTCACAAAAGAGATGATGATCGAAAAGTTCTCTAAACTAGTAGCTGAATTCAACCACAAGATCGCTAACATACTTCCTGCACCACTCAACAAAGAGTGGCAGGTTAGCATTCAAGGCGGTACAGTAGCATTCGGTTCAGCTTACAACAACTGGGCCATTTCTGCACCGTTCATGCAGAGAAGCGGCATATCATTCAAAGATATTTTCGAGTATTGTTCAAGGGAAGGCGGTCAGAAAGAACTCTCTAAGAAGATCCCTCTTCACGAAGTAGTCCTTGAAATGGCTATCAAACATATTCAGCCTCCGGTAGAAGCTCAGAAACTCCGTATTCCAGTAATTTGGCATGGAGATCTTGAATCAAAAATCGGAAAGGAAATGATGACTTGCGATCCTAACGGAGATGTAGCATACATGGTCAATAAGATCGTTATGGATCCTCACGCAGGAGAAGTAGCAATCGGAAGACTGTTCGCAGGAACGATCAAGAAAGGACAAACCCTATACATTTCAGGTATGCCCAATCAACAGAGGGTGCAGACCGTTGCCATGGTAGTTGGTGCAGATCGTATTCCCGTTGAAGAGGTACAGGCAGGAAACATCATCGCGGTCACAGGATTGAAAGATGCTATTGCAGGATCAACAGTCTCATCGATGAAAGATATGGATGCATTTGAGAAGATGACTCATTATTCTGAGCCTGTAGTCACAAAAGCCATCGAGGCAAAGAACATGAAGGATCTTCCTAAACTAGTCGAGGTTCTCAGGAGCATCGCAAAAGCAGATCCGTCACTTAACATCGAAATCAATAATGAAACTGGTGAACACTTGATGTCGGGAATGGGTGAGCTCCATCTGGAGATCACAGAGTACCGTATCATAAACGAACACGGCGTGGATATCATATCTTCACCTCCGATCGTTGTTTATCAGGAATCTATCAAAGGAGCAAACCAGAACGAGTTTGAGGGTAAATCACCTAACAAACACAACAAGTTCTACTTCCTTGTAGAGCCTCTTGAACCTCAGATTATGGCAGCCATCCGTGCCGGTGAAATCGATACGGAAGCAAAGATCAAGGATCCAAAGGCACTCGCTAAGCAGTTAGAAGCACTCGGACTTGATAAGGATCAGGCAAAGGGAGTTGTTGAATTCAAGAATGCGAACGTACTTATCGATTGCACCAAAGGTATTCAGTATCTTCACGAAACAATGGAACTTATCAAACAGTCATTCGAAGAGGTCATGATGAAAGGACCTCTCGCAGGAGAGAAAGTTTCAGGACTCAAAGTCAAGCTTATGGATGCAAAACTCCATGAGGATACGATTCACAGAGGACCTGCACAGGTAATTCCTGCTGTAAGGGATGGTATCTACGGTGCAATGTGCGTGGCGGGAAGGAATCTTCTTGAACCCATGCAACATGTATTCATCAGTGTTCCACCGGACTTCATGGGAGGAGCAGTCAATCTGATCACCCAGCGTCGTGGAACAATTCTTGAGATGGGTCAGGACGGAGCAGACTCAACAGTAGCTGCTATCTGCCCTGTTGCAGATATGTTCGGATTTGCGTCTGATATCCGTGGATCAACACAGGGTCGTGCACTCTGGTCCACAGAGAATTCAGGATTCCAGCAAGTCCCTATAGAGTTGCAGAAGAAGGTAGTTGCAGATATAAGGACACGCAAGGGATTGAACCCTGAACCCTATGATGCTAGCTATTATTCGGGCATGTAAACTATAAATATAAAACACCTTATGGCTAAAATAATACCTATAAAAACATAATAGGAGGAACAAAAATGGCAGAGAAAGAACACATGAATCTGGTCATCATCGGACACGTAGATCACGGAAAATCCACCCTTACAGGTAGGATCCTTCTCGAGACCGGTGCAATCGACCCCCACATAGTTGAGAAATACAAGAAAGAAGCAGAGGAGAAAGGTAAAGGATCTTTCTACTTCGCATGGGTCATGGATGGACTCAAAGAAGAGAGGGAGAGAGGAGTCACTATCGATGTAGCACACAAGAAATTCTACACCGACAAATACTACTTTACCGTTATCGACGCACCCGGACACCGTGATTTCGTTAAGAACATGATCACTGGTACATCTCAGGCAGACGCAGCAGTAATCACCTGTTCAGCGATCGAGGGACCTCAGGCTCAGACAAAAGAGCACGTATTCCTTGCAACAACACTCGGTGTCAAGCAGATCATCGTTGCAATCAACAAAATGGATGCAGTAAAATACGATGAAGCAAAATACAAAGCAGCTGTCGAAGCTATGAGCAAGCTCTTCGCAATGGTCGGTATCAAAGCTGACACAGTACCTTTCATACCTGTATCCGCATTCTGCGGAGATAATATCAAGGTCGCATCTCCAAATACCCCATGGTACAAAGGACCAACTCTCCTCGCTGCATTGGACAATCTTAAAGTTCCAGAGAAGCACACAGAGAAGCCCCTCAGGTTACCTATTCAGGATGTTTACACAATCACTGGTATCGGAACAGTTCCAGTAGGACGTATCGAAACTGGTATTTTGAAGCCGAACATGAAAGTAATCTTCGAGCCATCACACATTCAGGGAGAGGTAAAATCTATCGAGATGCATCACGAACTGTTGTCCCAGGGACTTCCCGGAGATAACGTAGGATTCAACGTTCGTG
>JALNYB010000103.1 GCA_023230065.1 Candidatus Methanomethylophilaceae archaeon | reverse complement strand
TGCTTGCTCCACCATAAATGGGAACGCAAACATGACCTGTATATTTCGCTAGTTTGCTTATCTCATCTGATACCTGATTTGCAAGTTCCCTTGTGGGAACAACGATGATCGCCGATGGAGTCTTGAGTTTTGCATCGACCCTGTCTAAGAGGATGGCACCGAATGTACCTGTCTTTCCGGTACCTGTCTGCGCCTGAGCAAACATATCGATACCTTTCAATCCTAATGGGACCGCTTTGATCTGAATGGGGGTCGGTTCTTCCCAACCCATGTCTTCCATTGCTTTGGCAACGTCCTCTGATATTCCTAAATCTGTAAACTTTGAGATCATAATTAATCACTGATATGAAGTCAAACCGCCTGCGACTAAAACGCAGACACCGCTTAATTTCGAAGACACAAACTATACGTTATTTTATATACTTACCTGATAACGTATAATTCTGATATAGAACTCCATATTCTTCTGTATGCCGTATTTTAGAAACATGTAATACTCCTGTTTACAGTTAAACGATTGAATATATGTTTATCTCAAAAATAACAGAATCCTCATATTCGCAATACTTTCCTGAAACACATTTCAGATAAATACAATAAAAATTCGCAAAAAACAACGCATTATGATTCGAATTCTTGCTTATTTGAAAATAAAACGAAAGAGGACTTTATCAGAGATGTTACACTCGAACGGAAACGCTGTCAGGATTAAGACAAATATACAAACATCAGCAAAGAATAACTTTGCATCATATCATAATCGTTTTAGATTTGTAATGTATTCAACTTATGCTGTGATTTTATGAAAACTGGTTTTGACAACGATAAATATCTTCAAATGCAATCCGAACACATCAAAGAAAGGATCGCCAGATTCGGCGGGAAACTTTATCTGGAATTCGGCGGGAAATTGTTTGATGATTATCACGCAGCAAGAGTACTTCCAGGATTCAAACCGGACAGTAAGATCAAAATGCTCATGCAGCTGAATGATAATGTAGAAGCCATAATAGCGATAAACTCAAACGATATAGAGAAGAACAAAGTCCGTGGAGATCTCGGCATAACATATGATATGGAAACCCTACGTCTTATCAATGCGTTCAAAGACAAAAATATCTATGTGGGCGGAGTGGTTCTAACAAAATATACTGCACAATCTTCAGCATTAGCATTTGAGAAAAAACTCAAAGCACTAAAAATAAAAGTCTACAGACACTATCCCATCGTAGGCTATCCATCCAATATTCCAACAATTGTCAGCGATGAAGGATATGGAAAGAATCAATTCGTTGAGACCGCGCATCCTCTGGTGATCGTCACAGCACCAGGGCCAGGCAGCGGAAAGATGGCGACATGCCTTTCACAGTTATACCACGAATACAGATTGGGCAACAAAGCAGGATATGCTAAATTCGAAACATTCCCAATATGGAATCTCCCCCTTAGACATCCGGTTAATATTGCATATGAAGCTGCAACCATGGACCTTGGAGATGTAAATATGATAGATCCGTTTCATCTTGAAGCATATGGAAAGATAGCTGTCAATTACAACAGAGATATTGAAATATTCCCTGTACTGAATACAATACTAGAAAAGATATCTGGAATATCCCCTTACAAATCACCTACAGATATGGGCGTTAATATGACAGGATATTGTATCATCGATGACAAAATCGTATCTGAAGCAGCCAAACTTGAAATCATTCGTAGATATTATAAGGCGATCTGTGAAAACAAACAGGGATTGATATCAGATGATGTTATCTCAAGATTCAACATTTTAATGAATCATGCAGGCATTTCCATCGAAAGCCGTAAAGTTATTTCCTCTGTGGAAAAACGTGCAGAAGGGCTTCAAGTGCCAGTTGTGGGTATAGAACTTGCAGATGGACACGTCATCACCGGCAAATCATCTGCATTGCTAGGTGCTGTATCTGCAATGATATTGAATGCTCTGAAGGATCTTGGAGACATCGATGACGATGTCCTCCTGATCTCTCCCGAAATAATTGAACCGATCCGAAGATTAAAAGTAGATGATCTTGGAAACAGCGATCCCGAACTTCACGCAGACGAGATGCTAGTTGCATTATCCATCTGCGCACAGACAGATCCTATCGCGGAAAAAGCACTATCCCAACTGTCAAAATTGAAAGGATGCGAAGTTCATTCTTCTGTTATACTTTCACCTACGGACTCGGCACTACTTAATAAACTTAATATCAACGTTACATGTGACCCCAAATATCAAACAAACTGCTTATTTTAGGGAAAGATTAACTGATCTTTGACCCCTGAACAACAATAAACTTTATATTCGTTCATATAATCCCCCGATTATCACGTGGATGTGGTGTAGCTGGTTATCACTTGACCTTGCCAAGGTTAGAACTCGGGTTCGAATCCCGGCATCCGCACTACCTTATCCATGCCAGATGGGTAATTTTATTCCATTAAAATTGGTCTGCCTTAAAGGCATATTTGTTCATTTTTAATAAGTCTTACCATAGCTCTCGCTGAATATACACGTAAAACAAGGCACGATCGTCATTCCCGAATGCGTGCGATGACCACATCGCACGCCAATGTTCCGTGAATGCGCTACGACAGGGTTCTTCAGCCGCCTCAGACCGTCAATTTATTGCACGACCTCGAAGGCCATTTCCGCGTTCCCGACACGATCTCCGATACTGCAACCATTTTCGACACGACCTCGAAGGGCCAAAATTCATCCGTCATCCTTTCTCGGAAATCTGTCTGATGCGACATCCCCGTCACGGTCCGCTTACCTCGGCGATGCCATCTTCTCCATGGCCTCTTCCAACTCCGTGGATCCAGCCTCCGCACGGCCTCTGGTCAGAATGGCCGGGTCCGTGACATACGCCCTGTCGTTGACGATCATCGACCACAACATGCGCGCCATGGAATTGGCGCATGCCACCAAAGCCTCGTTGTGATGTTTTCCATCGGCCTTCAGCCGACGATACTTTTCAGATATGAACGATTCTGCGTTGAACATATGGACGAATGTCGCTTGGCATATCAGTCTTCTGAGATCGGGATCGCCCCTGCGGCTGATGCCGCAGTTCTTGGGTTTGTCTGCGGATTCGTCCAGTTTCGGCGTTATCCCCATCGAGGCGGCGAATTGCCGCCCATCCTCGAATCTGGCGATATCGTCTATCATACATGTCAGATACGCAGCCGACAGCACTCCGAATCCCGGCACGGACCAGATGACATGAAATGTTCTGTTTTCTCCCATGACCTGGCGGATGCACTTCTCGGTGAAGGCGATCCGTTTCTTGATCTCCTCCGCCTTCTGTGCATCGAGCGCCAGAACTGGGTCGCCGCTGTATTTCAGTTCCATTAGCGCATTCTTCATGGTGATGTCGCTGTAACTGCGCGTCAGTTTCTTCCCTCGGATGAGCAGATGCGCCCTGATCCGATTCTTCAGACAGGTCAGTTCAGAGCGATCACCCAAGGTGAATCTGCACAATTCCCTGTTCTTCAGCACCTCCAGGTCCGGGATATGCGACACGGCGAACTCGTCCTCACCCATCATGCGTCTGCGCATGTAGCCAGCGAGTTCCCTCGCGTCGTTGTCGTCGTTCTTCGTCTTCGACATCGTTATCCTGTAAAGATCCGAGGAATGCGCGACGGTTACGTCCAATCCCAAATTCGTCAACATCCAGAAAATATCGTGACTCTTGGTCGAGTTCTCGACGAGGATCCCGACGTTGTGGTCGCGCACGCGATCCGCGAGATCGTTCATCCCCGCGATATCCGAGTAAAATCTCTTGAAATCCACGTTGAACTTCTCGATGAATTCGGGTTTTCGCGGTTCTCCATCACCGGCGTATACCATGTGCGCCGCACATTTTTCCTTGTGCACATCGATTCCGATAGCTAATTTCATTTTGTCTGTGACTCCTGCCATTACAAAACAAACAGACCCCATCGCCGAGCGAATCGCTCATTATTTAAACAACTCCGCCCTTCCCAGAGACGGTCTGTTTTGTTTTGTTGTTGCAAACTTACATCACAGACCAACCTTTTAATGTGGGCGGATTTTCTAAGATTCCGAACAG
>JALNYB010000088.1 GCA_023230065.1 Candidatus Methanomethylophilaceae archaeon | reverse complement strand
GCGGTCTTTTCATACTGTCTGGCCATCAAATTTTTCTAAGATTCCGAACAGACCTTTCTTACAGAATGGTTGTCGCGAACATGCTCGAGAATCAACTGAGATATTTTATTACAAAAACTCAGTGGGCTAAATTGTCATGTAATCGAAGAAACATTGAGATTATCACATTTTTCTTAACATTCTCAAAAATAACCATCAATGCTTGGTGTTAAACTTATTAACGATATGCTCTAACCTCTGCTTTACAACCAATAACTATTGAAAAGATACGAACAACTATTGAAAATACCTTTCTCTGAACCCAACACTATTAGCCTTATTGCGGACGCGACTATTTCAAAGTAATAAAGAAACAAATTTGACACTTTCAATCTAATTATCATTACAATCAATAACTTACCATCTCCACAACATTCTTTCTAACATGGTTCAAAACTTAAAACTATAATCGAGAATGAAACGGCAAATCCAAGAACTATAGTTACTCACATCTGGCCTCTAAATACATTTCAAACATTATCGTTAACAAAATCACATATTGGGGTACCTTGCCTTACTATAATTTTAAATCTTTGTCACTTTTAAAATAATTTAGAGGCAAAAATGCATAAGTTGAGAACGCTGTGATTTTTTTTCTTTTCGAATGATTAAAATTTTCCATTCTAACCGATCCGCTTGCATATTCTAAAAACATATCAAAAATTGTATAGTGGCACATCTCCAATTCTAAAAGCCTTAATATATGCGTTTGCTTTCTTGTATACTTATAATAAGGGCTTGAAAAATAACCCTTTTTCAGAAAAATGAGGTATACCATGACAAACATGCCGCGTATCCAGAAGGCTCTAACTGCCTGTCTCCAGTGTGGTTACTGTATTAGTGTCTGTGAGGCACATAACCAAACACCGTGGGAATCAGTTACTCCTAGAGGAAAAATTTATTATTTGAACCAACTTTCAGCAGCAGACGCACTGGATGGAGTTCTCAAAAGAGAAGTCTCACTCAATCCATACTTCATAGACGCAATGTACAAATGTACTGGATGTGGAAACTGCGAAGTGGTTTGTCATGCACAGATTCCTCTCGTAGAACTTTGGGAAGAATGCAGAAAATGGTTCGTAGAATCTGGTGTGGGGCCTATGCCTGCCCATAAAGGAATGGCCACAAAAGTTGCAGAATGCCACAATCCATATGGGGAATCTGATAAAAATAGAGGGGACTGGTGGCCTGCAGATGTACCCAAATCAGACACGCCTGATGTTATCTTCTTCGCAGGATGTACAGGATCATACAGACAGCAGGGTATACCTCAAAACGGAGCACGTGTCCTGGCAAGAGCTGGAGTAAAAATGAACATCCTTGGTAAAGACGAGTGGTGCTGTTCATCTCCTCTTCTCAGAACTGGAAATGATAAATTCTCTCTAGCGTGTGCAGAAAAGGTTGTTGAGAAAGCTGACGGAATGGGAGCAAAAGATATGGTCATGACCTGTGCTGGATGTTTCAAAACCGTGTCCACGGATTTCGGAAAATACTATGCAAAGGTTGGCCAGAATGTCTATCACTTCGCACAATATGTAGAGAACCTGATAAGTGCAAGAAAATTACCGCTCAACCACGAATTCAAAGCAAAGGTCACATATCACGACCCATGTCACTTAGGAAGACATATGGGTGTATTCGATGCACCCAGAAATGTCTTAAAGAAAATCAAGGGCATAGAACTTATCGAAATGGAACGTAATAGAGAGAATTCTAGATGTTGCGGTGCAGGCGGAGGATACAAATCCCAATACAATGACTTCGCAGTCAACGTCGCTGCCGAAAGGGTCAGAGATGCAGAGGAAACAGGGGCCGAGATAATTGTTACCTGTTGTCCATTCTGTGTCACCAACCTTTCACAAGGAGCAAAAAAGATCAATTCCAAGATCAAGGTCATGGACCTTTCGGATATCCTTCTGAAAGTAACAGAACCTATTACCCCTGTTGAAGACAAGACTGAAACACCTAAGGCTGCACGAATTGAAGCAGCCAAACCGGCTGCAGAAGCCGAGCCGATATCTGAAGCAATACCCCTTTCAGCACCCGCAGTACCTGCGGTCAAACAGGAAGCGGCAATTGCAGTAAGACCTGAAGCCAAGATTTCTGCAGTCATTCAAGAACCTGAGAAAATAAAAGTTACCAGTGTGGTTGTAGAAGACACCACCAAAAACGATGAAGTAGAAGACTACATCGATGATGATGCCTTCACCGACAACTCACCTGAGGCGCTCGTTAGAAGAGCTTCATGGAATAAAGGTCTGAGATGCAGAAGAGACTACGGAAATTGCTGTGTACCTGTCGCTTTCGTAAAATCTAAAGTAGCAGTCTATGTCAGCAAATCTCTATCTAAAGAAAATGAAGCTGCCCTGAAAGATGATGGATGGGCAATTCTCAGATTCGATGAGAACGAAATTACTGACGGAGAAGATCAAGCAGCGGAAATCCGTATAGCTGTTAAAGATAACCTCAAGGCTCTCAAAAAAAAGAAGAGGAGATAAACATTTCACATTGAAGAGGAACCTTCAGTGTTCTTTTATTTTTTTATATGTCCTTTGAAGGTATTTGTCCAGAACTAATCTCTGTATTGAATAGCAGAGGAATCATTGAACCAACGGACCCTCAAAAAGATGCCATTCCTAAGATTTCCAAAGGAAAGAATGTATTGTTGGTCGCACCCACCGGTATCGGAAAAACTGAAGCCGCCATGCTCCCAATTTATGACAGTATATATAAGAGCAAAGGAAAACCTGGAATCAGATGCCTCTACATAACTCCGCTGAGAGCATTGAATAGGGATATGCTCAAAAGAATGGAAGATTATGGCAAAGCTCTGAAGATTACCGTTGGAGTAAGACACGGAGATACCTCTCAATCTGACAGAAACAAACAATCACAAAAACCTCCTGAGATCCTTATCACAACTCCGGAGACACTCCAAGTATTATTCACAGGAAAACGCTTAAGAGAACATCTAAAACATATTGAATGGGTCGTTGTCGATGAGATACATGAGCTTGCAAGCAACGAAAGGGGCGCTCAACTAAGCGTCGCTTTAGAAAGATTAGTTGCTCTTAACGGAGAATACCAAAGGATCGGATTGTCCGCAACAGTAGGAGACATAGATAATGTCAGAGATTTCCTAGCTGGTTCTAAAAGAGAGGTTATCGTCTGCAAACATGATACATATCGTGATTTTGATATCCGTGTTGAATGCCCTGTTCCAGACGAAAATGATTCTGCTCTTATGGATAAACTCCAAAGTGACCCTGAAATACTTGCTGTAATGAAACGGGCAAGAGAAATGATAGAAGCAGGAAGATCCACTCTATTTTTTGTGAACACACGTGAGACGGCCGAATGGCTGGCAGCCAGATATCACATGTGGGACGAAAATATATCCATCGATGTACATCACGGTTCTCTTTCAAAGGAAAATAGAATGGACCTAGAAGACCGCTTCAAAAATCAAGACCTCAAAGCCGTAATATGCACATCATCCTTGGAGTTGGGTATCGATATCGGTTCTGCAGACCTTGTCATTCAGTACAATTCACCGAGAGAAGTATCGAGAATGATCCAACGTGCCGGTCGTGCAGGACATAAGATCGGAGAGAAGATAATATCCGTGATACTGGCAACCGCACCCGATGAAGTGGCAGAAGCTATGGTCGTTGCCAGAAAAAGCGATGCGAAAGAATTAGAATATTACAAAGGAAGACCAAATCCTCTTTCTGTACTTGCAAACCAAATAATCGCTATGACCATGGTAAGCAGATACACCAAGGATGAAGCATACACGATCTTTAGAAGAACCCATCCATTCAAGGACCTTACGCAAAAAGACATGGATGACGTCATCGAACAACTCAAGGGCATAAGAATGCTATGGGAAGATGACGGAACAATATCACGTTCGAAAAAGGGAATGGAGTATTTTTTCAACAACATCTCCATGATTCCTGATGAACGCACATATCTTATTAGAGACATCAGCACCAGAGCTATAATCGGTACCCTCGACGAAAGTTTCGTAGCAACATTCGCAGAACCGTTTGCAATGTTCATTGCCAAAGGACGTACGTGGCGTATCGTAGAAATGCGCGAAGATGAACTCTTAGTGGAAGAGGCAAAAGATGTGGGTTCTGTTCCTTCTTGGACGGGCTCTGATATCCCTGTCCCATTCGAAGTTGCGATGGAGGTCGGCAGAATGCGCCGTAAAATGAACTTCGAGATATATCCCGGAGACGAAAACTGCCGC
Organism: Candidatus Methanomethylophilaceae archaeon; assembly: GCA_023230065.1. Taxonomy (GTDB): domain Archaea; phylum Thermoplasmatota; class Thermoplasmata; order Methanomassiliicoccales; family Methanomethylophilaceae; genus JALNYB01. The sequence continues at coordinate 1,065 of JALNYB010000088.1, read as the reverse complement.
AACAAAGTGAAAGGATATCTTAATGAACAATTAGAAAAATGGCCTATGCCAACCGACGAGACCGTGACCTTAGAAATCGGGGACAGACTTGCAATACTAAACTGCTGTTTTGGAAGCAAAGTAAACGAAACAATAGGAAAGATCTATTCGGCACTTCTAACTGCACGTTTAGGGGAAAGTATCGGCGTCTCCACAGATGCATATCGTGTAATTCTGGAACTGCCTAGGAACATAGATAAAAAAGTAATGCTGGATACATTCAAAAATATAAAACCTGGAACCATCGAAGCTCTGGCAAGGATCACCATTCTCAATTCCACATATCTTAAGTGGAGATTCGTCCACGTTGCAAAAAAATTCGGTATAATAGAAAAGGGTGCAGATCACCGTTACATGAACTTCGGAAGACTTTTCGACCTGCACATGAATACACCTGCGTACAATGAAGCACTGAATGTCGTATTATGGGAAGATCTGGACATTAAGAACACAGAATTTGTGATCTCGATGATCTCCGAAGGTAAAATAAAATTGGAGATGTGCGGAATATCCCCAATTGGTTTGGAAGGTATCGTCAGATCCAAGGAATTAATGCAACCTGTACGTGCGGATCATGCTATACTTGTAGCTCTAAAGAAAAGAATAGAAGACGAAACTCTGTTCGCATCATGTCTGAACTGCACAACACAGTGGAGAGTGCGTGTTGCAAACGCCCCTAAACGTTTCATCTGTCCAAAATGTGGTGGAAATATGATCGCCCTGCTGAAAAGTTACGAACGTGAAAGCATCAAAGCAGTGAAGATGACAGCCCGCTCCGATCAAGATAAAAAAGATGCAATGAGAGTCTCCCGGAATGCGAATATCGTAAACGAATACGGCGGAAGGGCTGCGATGGCGCTTGCCGGAAGAGGTATCGGACCAGATGCCGCATCCAGGATCTTGAGAAGCATGCATTCAGAAGAAGATGACTTCCTCAGAGAAATAATGAATGCTGAAATACAATACGCGAAAACAAAACGTTTCTGGGATTGATCAGATCTTAGGTCCTTTTGTCTTGAAATCTGG
>JALNYB010000012.1 GCA_023230065.1 Candidatus Methanomethylophilaceae archaeon | reverse complement strand
ATCACGTCCGGATACTTCTATGCAGAAGAACTCGAAGAAGTCGGAAAGATCGTATTGGATCGTCTGTCCAATGGAAAATATGATTATCGCAAGACAACGATCTGAAATCAGACCGATCTCTTGACGATGATGCAAAGAATATCTTCATCTTCTACGATGTGATCTATACCAACGGTCTGACCGGGAAACTTCGCACTCTTACCCCACACCATAGCATATCTGAAATTATTCTTGAAATCTCTATGGATGACCTCGCAGACCTCACCGACACTGTTGCCCCTCTTGACAATAAGAGGCTCTTTCATATCTGCTTCCTGTCCCTGTGGTTTCAGATAGATGCGAATCATTTCAATCTCATCGTACAAAGTCTGTTTGAGATCATCTATTCCAATTCCAGTAGCCGCAGATACTGGAACCTTGACATAATCCTTATGCATCTCTAATACATTCTCGAGCTGTCCAGGCTTTGCAAGATCGATCTTATTAATGGCCATTACAGCTTTGATATAGACGCGGTTCCCAGAAAGAACATCCAACATCTGTTCGACATCTATATCCTCCCTTACAACCACTGTTGCATTGATGTGACCATATGCCGCAACCATATCTTTGATCGTTTCAACTGTTATCTTGGTCAATCTCACCGTAGGCATAACATTGATGCCGCCCTGTGATGAAGTTGTAATATTGACATCTGGTCTTGTCTGATCGAGACGAATTGCTGCGTTGTACAATTCCTTCATCAGAACATTTAGGTTTGGATTGAAAATATCTACGACCAAAAGAATAATGTCCGCAGCTCTTGCTGCAGCAATAACTTCTCTTCCTCTTCCTTTTCCTCTGGATGCATCTTTGATCAATCCCGGCATATCTAGGATCTGGATCTTCGCATGGTTGTATTCCAATACTCCAGGAACCACATCCAATGTTGTGAAATGATAAGCACCAACCTCAGATTTTGCTCCGGTGAGTTGATTAAGAAGTGTTGACTTTCCTACTGATGGGAAACCAACGAGAGCAACCGTTGCATTTCCTGCTTTTTTAACATAGAAACCTTTTGTGGGCCCTTTAGAGGATTTTCTCTTCTCATCCTCAGCTGAAAGCTTTGCGATCTTGGCCTTAAGCTTTCCAATATGAGCCTCCGTGGCTTTATTGTACTTAGTATTGGAAATCTGATCTTCCAATTCTTGAATCTGCTCTTCGATCGTTGCCATAAGGTCCCTCCTTTCCCTTCATGATGAACAACACGTATATTATCCTTTATCGAGCAACCAATAACTGGATGATTTATTAAATATTCCAAATAGGTATTATTTTAGACATCTGGCACAATTTAATACATTTAAAAACCAAAATTACGGATGAATATAAAATATACGATACTTTTTAATTGGGGAAAAGATTGCCGTTATTATGAATGGAACGTCGAACGCTTCAGAAAGCAAACTTAAGAAGTTCTTCGGAACCTTGGGGCCAAAACAGATATTGGGTTTGGTTTTAGCTTTCGTATTCGCATTTGTCCTGACTGTAATGGGGTGGTCGTCGAATTGCTTTGTGTTTTTCATTATCGGCTTAGCCCTCTATATGGTACCTCACCTACTAGGTGTCGACAATATCAAACTCCTAACTGTATTTGGTATCATATTTATGGTCGTAGTCATTCTTGTAGGAGCAAATGCAATCGTACCTGGAATGATCGATAACAAAAGCACAGAACCTTCTGACAACGATTACTTCTCAGATATAAATTACACATATACTGTAAATGACGAAGGTGAAAGCGGTGTGCTCATTTCTGCAACCGTGAGTAACATTGGTAGCAACGATGTTTTATTCCAATATACAACAATTAACTACATAGGCTTTGAAGTAATAAATTTTGATAAAAACTACAAAGAAACAAAACTTGAAGTAACAGGCAATACTGCATCAGGTTTCGTTGTATTGGATTCCAACCAATTGTATTATGCCCTATTGATCCTCGGTACAACCTCTGACGGATCAACAACATATGTGAGCGCATCCGCGACCTCATCAACAATATTGAAAGAAGCATATTCAGGAGACATGTCCGGATTCTATTACTACGGATGCGTTATACAGACCATATACATCATGATAATTTTCTTCATGATCTTATATCTCTCGGCATTCATGAGATCCAGATTCGAAAAAACAAGAGAGAAACTCGAAGCACAAGGCCGCTTGTATCCTCAAGGATACGGAAGATGCGACAAATGTGGTGCCTTGGTTCTTCCTGGTGAAGTAACCTGCAGGAAATGCGGTGCATATATTGACCGTCCTGAAGAGATCAAACCGAAAAAGAAAGACTTCTTCGAGTGCTCAGATTGTGGTGCGGAAGTACCTGCAGACGCAAAAGAATGCCCTAAATGCGGTGCAAAATTCGACGAAGAAGAGATTCTTGTCGAACATGCAGATGGAACGATCGATGTGACCAAAGACACCTTTGAATGCTCAGAATGCGGTTCTATTGTTCCTGTAACGGCGACATTCTGTCCTAAATGCGGTGCAAAATTCGACGAAGATACCGATACCACTAAAAAGACGCAATAATCTATTTCATCAAACCTCTTCCTTTTCATTTCTCTGTAATCAGTATAAAATACGGACTTAACATTACAGAAAATCGGATGCAATCAGACGAACCCGTGAAGGAAGCCGCTAAAAAAAGCGACAAACTAAACATAGCAGAGAAAATGGCCGCTAAACAGCAGGAAATTTCTGTAACTGAATTCTTTGAGAAAAATAAACAGATTCTTGGATTCGATTCACGTTCAAAATCGCTGTTGATGGGAATCAAAGAAGCTGTGGATAATGCTCTAGATGCTTGTGAAGATGCGAACATTCTTCCGGAAATCATAATCAAAATGAACCGTGTAGACGAGGAAGATTTTATCGTCTACATTGAAGACAACGGACCTGGTATCCTTCATAAGATGCTTCCTAATGTATTCGGACGTCTCCTATATGGTTCAAGATTCCACGCACTCAGACAATCTAGAGGGCAGCAGGGTATCGGAATATCTGCTACCATTATGTATGGTAACATCACAACAGGAAAACCAGCCCATATTCAATCCAAAATAGAAGGAGAAGATGAAGTCGCCTGGAAAATGGACATAATGATAGATACCAAGACCAATCGTCCCATCGTCACTAACGATAAAGCATTCACTTGGGAAGGAAAAGAGCACGGTACAAGCATCGAATATACCACAAAAGGAAGATACATCACTGGTAAACAGTCGATCTTCGAATATTTGAGAGACACCGCTATCGTCAATCCGCATGCCCTTATTGAATTCCACGACCCTGACGGAAAGAAATATCTTTTTGAAAGGGCCACCGAACAAATGCCACCGAGATCGAAAGAGATCAAACCTCACCCTGAAGGGATGGAGATCGGTGATCTGATGAAATATTCTCAGAATACTCAACAGAAGACCATGAAAACATTCCTTAAGAATGATTTCTCCAGGATCACGGACAGGATCGCAGATGATATCCTCGAAAAAGCTGTCATTAATCCTGAGATGAAACCTGGAAAGCTCTCAAGAGAAGATATGAAAGCCATATTGGGAGCCATTCAAAAAGTAAAGATCATGGCGCCACCGACAGACTGCCTATCGCCTATAGGAGACACTCTGATCAAGAAAGGTTTAATGCATATCTTAGACGGACTACGTCCCGATTACTATGCAACACCAGTAACACGTTCTCCGAAGGCTGTGAACGGAAACCCGTTTGTCGTCGAAGCAGGTATAGTCTACGGCGGAGAAATACCCGCGGATAGCCCCGTATCCATCCTCAGAATAGCAAACCGCGTACCTCTGCTATATCAACAAGGAGCCTGTGCAATAACAAAAGCTGTAGCAGATATCGATTGGAGAAGATACGGATTAGAACAAAGAGGCGGAAAAGGAATACCATATGGGCCCGCGATCATTCTTGTCCATGTAGCATCCACAAAAGTACCATTCACCTCGGAAGGAAAAGAAGCAGTGGCTGCTTTCCCTGAATTGCAAGCAGAGATAGGGCACGCATTGAGATTATGTGCCAGAAACCTCAAAAGCCATCTTAATAAGATGGAAAGGAAGACCAAGACTCATGCCAAATTTGAAATCGTTCAAGATTTACTTCCCGATATGGCCAATAAAGCAGCCGAGATGCTGAAAAGACCTGTTCCTGACCTTAGCAGAACGATCAGTAAGATCATGAACGTTGTATGGATAGAACCAGCTGTTATCAAAAGTAAGAAAGGCAGCCGTACTATCACATACACAATATACAATTACACTACCACTGAGCGCACTTTCAAACTGCATGCGCAACTTCCTAAAGAATGCGTCAACCTGACATTGTTTACCAATCCATACTTCCTAGACATGAATGATGAAGGTAAAGCAAACTGGGAGATCAAAGCGATCCCTCAGTCTAAAATGATTCAAATATCGTTTGAATTGAAAGGCGATCTGGCAGACACGTTCGATGCCGATGACATATATATTTCAGGCATCAATCCTGTAGCCGTCATGGGTGCAGAAGCTATTCCCGGAGATTGGGGTATAAAAGGCTTAGAGATCGTTGAATCTAACGAAGAGGATTTTGTAGAAGAAGACCCTGAAGAAAAAGCCGAGGAAGAAGCCGAGGAAGAAGAATTAAAATTCGAAAAGGAGGGAGATGACGATGAATGAAAGACAAAAAAAGGCACTAGATAATCTTACCTCCGTGGTAGAAACTACATATAACCAGCTGAACGATGGAGAAATCCCTGTAATGAATCTTCCCCTGAGAGCGAAGAAGAACATCGAATTCGATCCGATACACGATGTTTGGAAATACGGAAGCCTGCAAACCACCCGTACAGCAAAAACCGTTCAGGGTGCACAGATGATGCTGAGGACAATGTACACTGCAGAGTTCATCAACGAGATGATCGATCAGGGCAAATCATCAACCTTAAGGGAAATGTATTACATCTCAGAAGGATGGCATAATGCAAAATTCCACACACAGGATGAAGGTAACCTGCTTGCAGAAGATCTGGAGATCATAACACATTGCATGCGTGAGGATTTCAAACTACGTCCTGAAGAATCCGGAGCACATGTTTACGGAAATGTAGATTTCAAAACAATGACCAAAAAAGGAATGAAGGATTTCAACTGCATCGATGACGTAGCTGAGACGGGGTTTGCCATCCCATACAACTGTGAGAAGGAAACATTCGAAATTGTCAAAACAGATGCAAAATTTGTCATGGCTATTGAAACTGGTGGTATGTATGCCAGATTAATAGAGAACGGATTCCCTGAAAAATTCAACTGCATACTTGTGCATCTAAGCGGACAACCTGCAAGAAGCACAAGGCGCCTGATCAAAAGACTTAATGAAGAGATGAAATTACCGATTACAGTATTCACCGATGGTGACCCGTGGTCGTTCAGAATTTATGGATCTGTTGCATATGGTGCCATCAAAACAGCTCATATCTCTGATTTTCTGGCTACTCCTACGGCACAATTCATAGGTATCACTCCGTCAGATATCCTAAACTATGACCTACCTACGGATAAACTCACAGACAAGGATGTCGGAGCACTTAACGCAGAATTGTCGGATCCCAGATTCGCAGATGAATTCTGGGTCAATGAAATTCAAGCCATGCTCAGCATGAATAAGAAAGCCGAACAACAGGCACTGGCAAAATATGGTCTAGAATATGTAACAAACACATATCTTCCTGAAAAGCTAACAAATTTAGGAATTTTGTAAAATAAATTATGATAGATGTACGTCGAATGTCTGAACACGGTTCGACGTGCATTTAATTTCTTTAATAGTTTCTTTCAAATTATATATCAAGACAAATATTATTTCCAAAACAACAAAGATTATTGTTTGATATCATCCTCTTTCATGAATCATTTAAATTTTCACAACATCTTCATAATTAGTTTATTTTGAATATTTGTGATACTTTCTCCAAATGAGATCAATAGGATATGAGGAAGAGAACCAGAACAATCAATCGTAGACAGTTCATATCCAAATTCTGGCTTATTTCATGGTATGTGCCTTGATGGACGCGGTCTCACCGATTGATAATGTTATTAACAAATAGGCATATTCTTATTATAATTTTAATAACATCGCGTAAGTTATTATGTATTTGAAAAATTTAAAACTTTTCAACATGAAAATAGCATGACTTGTACGACCATCGGTCGCGTTTTCATCCTATTGGATTGTTATCTCAATCGAAATGTGGAGAAATAAGAAATGAGTAAAACACCCGTAACAATCATCACCGGATACCTGGGTTCTGGAAAAACAACTTTAATGAATGAGCTCTTAAAACAAAATCAAGACAAACGGATCGCCCTTATTGTAAACGACCTCGGTAGCGTCAATGTAGACAGCAACCTTATTAAGAGCGGAAATGTGATCGAAAACGAAACTCTTCGCGAAATGACTGGAGGTTGCATCTGCTGCACGTTGAGAGACAAATTCATGTCCGAATTGCAACAAGTCGCAGTGACTGGCAAATTCGATTCTATTCTAGTAGAGGCTTCTGGAGTAAGCAACCCAACAGGAATCTGCCAAGGTTTCATGATATACGAAGAACAGCAGAGAGATATGGCCTTTTATCTAAACAATGTCGTTTCAGTAGTCGACGCTTCAAGAATCTTCACCGAATTTTTGGATGATATCTCAAAAAAGGGAAACGATACAGACGACTCAGACATCGTAAATCTAGTCATGGATCAGATTGAATTCTGCAATGTTCTTATCTTGAATAAATGCGATCTTTTAATCAAAGAAGACCTGGAAAAAGTAAGATCTGTGGTCAAAGGATTGCAACCAGATGCAAAACTGATCGAGGCGATTCAAGGAAAAGTTGATACTGAAGACATTTTCAACTCAAACAGATTCGATTTCTACAAAGTATTATCTTCTTCAACCTATCAAAAATCTTTGGACAGAGATCAGGCAAACGAAAAGAATGGTATGGACGATTTCGGGATTACCTCATTCGTATTCAAAGAAAGAAAGCCTTTCAACTACAAAAAATTCTCAAAATTCCTAGATAATTATCCAAAGACACTGATACGTTCGAAGGGTTATGTCTGGTTCTCCAATAAACCTAAGATCATGATGCTTTTTGAACAAGCTGGTAAGAACCTGATGCTCACGGGCATTTCAGAATGGGTGGCATCATATTCCAAAAAAGAACGGGATGAGATCTTCAGTTATTACCCAAAAATAAAAGAAGACTGGGATGAGAAATACGGTGATAGAAATAATGAACTCGTTCTTATTGGCAGGGATTATAACAGAGATGCTATAATAAACAGCTTGAATGATTGTATAGACAATCGTTACTAAGCGCAGATCCTGCAATCCAGAATTGTTTCAAAACCATTTGAACCCAGAGACGAACTGACGGACATAGTTAGTATATTACGCCCGTCCGTTCGTCTAACAAGATGGGTCGATATGGGGGAATCTAAATGAAAATTCTCAATCATCGAGTAGAGTCTCCAATAACGACTAGAAATATGACCAAAACAATATATCCGCACTCAAAAACACGTTGCTCTTATGTTTTCCTATTCATGTATACTATTATTGGAAATTCTTATTACAGTATGTGACAATCTATTACAATCTAATTCCATTCCTTAACTTTGATGCCTTACTATTAATTTATGATAGATTTCTATAAAATAAGTTATCAACTCCGACAAAGACCAGACATGATCGGTCATTCCTATCTCCTTTGCGGTTAGGATTCAGACCTGAAACGTCTATAAATAATTAAAAAAGAAAAAAGTTTGATAAGGTCTCTTACTGGGAAACTTGAATGAATCTATTAATAACAAACGATTTGTCCATACTTGCAAGGAAAGGTCCAAGCCTCGGCCCAGCTGTCTTTCCAATAAGAACAGAGTAAATTGCTTTGAATGCACCTTTCGATCCGAGAGGTGATTCCTTTCCGGTATCAGAAATAATCGAATTGATAGTAGAAGCATCCCAAACACAATCATTCATCCTGTTGACAAGATCTTTGAAGAAAACCTTTCCAGTAATTCCGAGTTCGAGTCCTGGAGGTGCTGTCTGACACACACAGAACTTCACTGAATCAGGTGCAAAACCATTCAACCAGAATCTTACACAATTGACTCTACGTTCTAGTCTCTTCAAATCGTCTGCACTTACGGTACTGAAATCCTCAGTACGTTCCAAAACACCCATGACGCCTTCAAAAGTATCTGCCATCTGAACAACATTTACCAAGTGTCTATACGGTATCTGATGTGGCTGTTTGACTGGTACATGATTATGCTGTGAAATCTCGTATGCACGAACAGAATTCTCCTCTGCTTCTGTAAACTCTGCACTGAAGAAAGCACGTTCCATCCTATCGTATTCATCGGCCATATCTAACATTCCGAGTCCGGAGTCATAATCAATAGCTTTATTTGGATTGACTCTTAAAAATAAATAATTCAAAACTTCTGGAGGAGTCATATTGATTGCATCCAATCCTGTAACAGAACATCCTAAAGACTTGTGCATCTGTCCTACTCCTTTCAACTGTACGAACTCGTAAGGTATCGGTATAGGCGGTTCGACACCATAGATCTCTCTTGAAATCCTCTTTCCGGTATCATATGATCCTCCAGCTGCGGCATGGTCCTTTCCGAAGGGCTCTGCAGATGTCCCGAAAATCGCCCATTTTGCGGGCCACTCGCATCTCCATGTGAGTTTTCCGTCACCTTTCGTAATATCTGCCTTTCCGTGATGTCCACAACTGCAATCATACTCGACGTACGGATATTTGTAAGATTCAAAAACAGGGTTGGTAAACCGTCCACATTTTTCACAAACAGGATTATAAGGTGCATAATTAGGATTTGCCTCTTTTCCAGAAACATCATGAAGGATATCTATGACCTGCTGTCTCTTCTTGAAAGTTAAATCGATAGCTTCGGCGAACTCCCCTTTATCATAGAGTTCATGAGTCCATATGATCTCACATTTCACACCTAATGAATCAACCGCGTCCAGGAACGGCTGGACAAAGTGTTGTGCATAGTTCTTATGCTTTCCACATGGACATGGGATTCTTGAAATTGGCATCCCTACATATTTTTCATACTCTTTAGGCAGGAAATCATAACATTTCCTCAGCGGATCGAAAGAATCGACAAGGTAAATAAGCTTAACATCTTTGCCGAGTCCTTCCACAGCACTGCGAACAGATTCTCCTGTTATAGCCTCTCTCAGACTTCCCACATGGATTATACCAGTGGGACTAATACCTGTAGCGATCAAGGGATGATCGCAGGTATCAGCCACTTCTTTCGCAATAACGTCAGCCCAATGCATTGTAATCAAATGTGTAACATAACCGATATAAAAGAGATTTTCGGTCATTTTATCTATTTAATAGTTTTTTTCAAGAAGATATATATTTTTCTCTCGGTAGATTTTTATATGGATTTTCAATTCACTAGCTGATGGCAAAGAAGAACGATAGCACATTCGCATCATCCGCAGGATTGATGAGATACTTCGACACAGAAGATGACAAAGGTATCAGGGTGAGCCCGAAGGGTGTCATAGGAATCGCTATCGCATTCGCAGTTCTTATTCTTCTATTACCTGTGTTCCTGCCTGTTTAAGCATAATCTTATTGATTTACTCGTTTCTTATAGCAGGAGCTATATAATTTTAAATGGTTTTTGATTTCACAATATATTCTGTGAAATAAATATAGAAAATACGATAAAAGGTTTCAGTTACACCTTAAACCAGATCATCTGGTGTGATCTTATATTCGGGTGGATACTTCTTCCTAAATGCCTTTGCAAGCAACGGAGGTGCTATTATGGTCGTAGCTACAGCCATTATGACAACTACTGCATACAATTCATTAGACATCGCACCTGAACTCAATCCATATGCTGCAACAATTATACCTACTTCTCCTCTAGGGATCATACCTACACCAATTATATGTCTGGATTCTTTTGAAAGGGTTTTATCCCCCATCTGTGCACCCAGGCCGCATCCGATATACTTGGATATCACTGCGAGGAATATCACTATCGTTGCCAACACGATCACGGTCACGCTCGCACATGATTCAAGGTCGACCTGCATTCCCACATTCACGAAGAAATAAGATATGAATAGAGTTGTGATCGATTCGATCTTACCCTCAAGATCCCACTCCCATGCATATTCTGCAAGAAGCATACCTCCGAGGAATGCCCCTATGATTGTTGCGAGGCCTATCATATCTGCAGCCCATGAGAATCCAAGACATACTACTATAGCAAGGATCAACTTATTGACAGAAGAGTGCGCCTCTCCAGTCGCTGCAACTTTCCTCTTATGCATTTCATCGAAATATTTGTATATTTTAGGTACGACCCAATATGCAAGTGCTAACATCAACAGAACAAACGCCACTGCCTTGAACACGGTCACCGAAATGGATAACACTGATAATTCTTCACCGCCAGCCATTCCCATAACTATCGCAAGTACGATCATTCCTAAGACATCGTCAATGACCGCTGCACCGATTATGATCCTGGATTCCAAGGTTTCCAATACCTTCATATCCTTGATTACACGAGCTGTAATACCTACACTGGTAGCCACCATTGCAGCAGCCAAGAACAATGCATGATGCATATTTCCATCATACACCATTATTAAGATAAAACCGAAAATAAATGGAATTATAACTCCCATTGTAGCTGTAAGCATCGCTGTTTTTCCAACTGCGAAAAGATCCCTAACTTTTGTCTCCAATCCTACAGAGAACAACAAGAATATTACTCCTATTTCAGCAAATATCTCAAGCACATTGTAATTATCATTTGGCTCAATAGGAGGGATTATGTTAATATTTCCCATATCTATATTTAAAAGAGTAAGTAAAGATGTACCATCGAAAGATATGTTCGCAATAAGGATGCCTACAATGATCTCACCTATCAGTCCAGGCATTCCAAAACGAGCAAAAAGCCTAGCTCCAATGCGTGCCAGCACTAAAAGTACAACGAGCATTAAAATGACCGAGGCGACATCCATACGAGCGTGAATACGTCATCATTTAAAAGAATTAGTATAATAAAAGGAAAGATGTTTATCGAGGCATTAAACCTCAGAAAGTAAAGTTGACATTCGAGCCGTTGTTCTTAACAGATTTATTTCCTTCGAAATCGAATGAAATATTTGACGATCTGTCCCCCACAACAGCCTCTTTAACATTTGATACTGAGAATTTGGCATCATATGCCTCAAGCCCATCGTCTGGAATCTCTACATATGCCTCTTCAGACTCAGCGATAAGATCGTCTGCATAACACATTCCTGGAATTGTGATCTTCAAGATATCTGCTACGATGTCATCGACCTTCATAGCCTTGGTTGTCTTGATCTCTAACGCTTCAATAGCCATAGGTCCGACCATTACAGGCGCTGGAAGACTCTTCATGTATGGAGTTCCGAATTCTGGCACGAAATACTCATGTTTTACAAATGTTTCCCTGGACTCTGACTCTGGAATCGCCAATTTTTCAAGATCAACCTTTGCGCTGGCAGACATTATCACTGCTTCAGATGTTATAACTGCCTCTGTACCTGTTCCATCAAAGGATCCTACATCGACAAGACCTTCCATGTTTACATCCACAACATTCTGTGGAACATTGCTCTCAAGATGTAATCCTTCGGGTACTTCGGATTTAAGTTGCTGAGTAGACATCACAACTACACTCTCTTCGAGATTGATTTCGTCATCAGAATCTTCGTAACAGATAACATCTGTCTTTGGCACATCAACAACAGCTCCTGCCGAAGTTTCTGCAAATTCTGGCTCTGATTTGATCATTGACTGCTCTCCGTTGATGAACTCTGAAGAATTTCCCAATTCTAAAAGAGATACATCTGCACACTTATAGTGCTCTTTGACTATAATCTCATCAAGATTTATTTCTCCATAATCAGGCCTCGGCTCTGCATTAGCAAAAATATCAGAGGCCTGTCTTACATCTATCTCAGATTCTGCAGGTATTGCTACGATTGCTTCAGATGCCTGAGGTGAATCGAATTCCTCTGAACTCATTTTTATCATAATGGGGCCATCATCCTCAAAACACACATTATCAGGCTCTGTGGATATGTATATATCATCATGATCTGAGACATTATAGATCACAAAACCCTCTTTATTGAGTTCTCTGATACCCTCGGATACTACCGACTCCATAACTGGCTTCATAGATCTTCCTGAATCATTAGATTCACCGGATACACTGAACCCAGGATGCCTTTGTTGAACATCTACATGCTCGTCGCAGGTTCCCAACTCCGACCTAAGCATGCGCTTGAAAAAGCCCCCTTCAGAGCTACTGCTGTTTCTATTAGAGTGTTTACTCATCCCATCCCACCGAAGCAACATACGGAGTATGGATATTAAAAGCTATAGCCAATCTACAACTAATTCGGTTTTAACTCCTTACAAACCTAACATAATCTGCTTTTCCGGTAGCATGTATCTCTCTGAGCATGGATGACAATTTATCAGCATCAGAAGAAATGACCATGACCTCTAAACACTTATGATTCTTCAGATGAGAATGAAGCTGCGTCTTGATGTCTTCCTCATGTTTAGCCTGAATAAGACTCATCCACGGATCTGCGTGTCCTTTCTTCACAATTATCAGGATTCCCTCAACAACACCTTCCATACTCTTGATATCCTGCACTTCGATCATCGCCGCGTTAATTGAAGTACGAACTGCTTCACTCCTTCCGTTGAGTCCAAATGCCTCCTGTATATCATCTAGTGCTTTCAAATTCTCATCATTTAACGATATGCTTACAATTCCCATGATATTACCTTATTAACAATCGATGATAATATTATGAAATGCTATTAATGTTACGGTAATAATTAATAACACCTTAGCATGAATCCAAAGTATGGATCCGATATTTTCGTTCACCGGTTATATTACAATAATTTTAATCGTCTCTATTATTGGAGCACTGCTTCCTCAACTGATCAAACTATCTGACAAACAAGTACACCTTGCAATAGCATTCAGCGCGGGCATATTCCTCGGCGTACTGTTCCTTATGCTCCTGCCGGAAGCTATTAACGAAAGCATTGAAAACAACTACAGCGCGATGACCGTAATGTATGCAGTCCTTGGAGGATTCATCGCAATATTCATTGTTGATTTCCTACTAAAACAATATTACACGCCAGAATGTACATGCAAGGAATGCTTGGACCATCACTCTCATGACATTACATCATTCTCTGCATTCATCGGACTTGCCATTCATGCATGTTTCGATGGTCTCGCACTCGCAACTGCATTCATCGCAGGACAGGAGATCGGATTAGCCGTATTGGTTGCCATGTGTATCCACAAAGTTGTCGTTGTATTCTCACTTTCTAGTACATTCCTTCTATCCAACAAAAAGAAAAGCGCCATAAAATATCTCATTGCGTTCTGTTTCATCTCACCTATAGCAGGACTTTTCTCTTATTTGGCCCTAAACGGTGCATCTGCAGAATGGGCAGGCCTTGCTTTCGCAGTGTCTGCAGGAATATTCATGTTCGTCACCATGTGTGACATTATTCCTGAAGCATTCCATAGAAAGAACCTTAACATCAAATCAATCCTTCTAACTCTCCTGGGTCTTGTAGTTGTAATAGCTGTAGTTATCATTACGAATGCACTCGGCGGAGATATCTGTTAATTTTTTTGACAAACTTTTTAATTTATATTTTAATCGACAAATGTCGAATACATTATACGTCATTATTATAAACCCTAATGAATATTACTTGAATATGGCCGATAATATTAATTCACCGACCGTCCAGATCGCCAATCCAGGACCTTTAGGTCTTCTTGCGTTTGGAATGACTACACTATTGCTGTCTTTACACAATTTCGGATTGTTTGAATTAAATTCAGTGATCATTACCATGGGAATATTCTATGGAGGACTTGCACAGATCGTAGCAGGATTGTTCGAATTCAAAAAGGGAAATACCTTTGGTGCAACTGCATTTACGTCGTTCGGATTCTTCTGGTTGACATTCGTTGCGATAAATACCACCCTCATTCCTGGAATGATACCCGCAGATAGCACTTCATTGGGTGCATATTTCATCATTTGGGGAGTTTTAACACTGTTCCTGTATATTGGAACCCTCAGAAAAAACCGTTCACTTCAGATCGTTTTCTTAACTCTATTCCTACTGTTCTTCATAGTTGCGACAAAGGACTTGTCCAATATTCATGACATAGCATACATAGCGGGTGCAGTAGGATTTATCTGCGGTAGTACTGCGATGTACACTGCATTCGGTGAAGTATTGAATGAACTGTACGATAAAGAGATACTTCCTTTAGGATAAATTTGAAGAAAACCATTTCCATTTTAATATATCATACCTTTCTAAATCCGTCTACTTTGAAATAATTATCCCGTTTTAAAATTATGTCAGACTACATACGTTTATAATATTCAGAATGAATCTATACTATTGGGTAATCTTACGAACCGTCCTAAAATCATTGCACAAATCTCGATTGCTACCATATCAATACTATTCGCTGTATTCTTGATAACTGCACTCCTTCCGATAACCGATGGAGGCATAGATATCAAAAATAACTCATTATCAGATATTACTTGGGAGGTCTCTGGACTAAATCTTGTAACAAGTGGTGAGATTGGAATTACTTCTAAAATGCCCTATGACATTACTGATGTAGGAATTGGAATATCACTTGCTGACGACAACGTAAAAACAATAATTGTCTGGGATGAAAACAATACCATATCCTCTAATTCAACAAAAGAATTGTCCCTTTCTGGGAAGACCTCTATAATAGATGCCATACTCATGATCGCTTATTATAACAACGATTCTGACATCGATGGAATATCCATGCCCATATTTTTGGAAGTTCAAGGTTACTATTTGTACTCAATGATAGGAATTCAAGCCAACTTAAATATTGATGTCAATCTTTCTGAGAACGGAACATTATCTTATGATTCAACAGACCCGAATATCCTTATGATTCAAACTCAGGGAGTAGAAGATGGAGATCTTATCTCCAATCTTAACAATTTCTATGCAACTGTAAACAACACAGATATCCAAATGTCTCTTACCACTAGCGGCAATAACATCTCTTTTGAGATTGCCACATCGAACTCCGAGGGCCTAATATCAGAACTAAAAGAAAGTGCAGCAGAGAATGAAGGAACAATAACAATAACCTCATATGGTGAAGAATACCCACTAGATACAAGTGAAACGACCAGTATGATCAAATTACTCGACTTGATATATGGAGATGTATGAAATGAATGAGTTCAATTTGAAAGAAGGATCTCGAAAAAACGGGATTAAAGGACTGATCGGTGGCATAATAACATTCATAGTCATACCTCTCATATTGCTATACGTTTTAGGATACCTTGAAAACATTATCATCTCTAATGCGTCCGGTGATATCGATAAAGATGACATGAAAGCTCTTTTCAAAATAGCAGATAATATATTGATCATGTCCTTGATATTCGGCATACCTGCAATTGCATTGAAGACTCTTGGAAAGTTCTATCCCGAAGGGAACCGTGCAAGACTAACATTCAAACTATTGTATGGAATGTATATCGCATTTTGGCTTTTTATAATAACATACGGTGGAATTATAACGGTGGATGCTGGCAAAATAGCAGCATCTATGGCCGGTAACAGTTCGGATTATTTGATATCTGGACTAACTATAGTACTTGACGTAAGCGGACTAATGATCATTATAATCCTTTTGACTCTGCTGAAGAACATAATTCCGATAGCCGAATACAAAGGAGCACGCAAAGAATATCTTGAAAGAATGGGTGACTCAAAATAACAGTCTGTATGATCAAGATCTGATCCCATATCCGATTACGATATGCTGCACTTGCCCTGTACTGCCGAATATAAGTGGTTTCCCAGATTTTAACAAGTACTGTGAAACATGAAAACAAATAGTATCCTGTTAAATCTATATCTGAAAGCAATAAAAATCTACATTACAATTTATAATGCTACTTCGAGAAAAAATAATACTTGACGAAATAGTGCTCCCGACGGGATTTGAACCCGTGTCGAAGCCTCGAGAGGGCTTCATGATTGGCCGCTACACTACAGGAGCTTAATATTCACATGATTACAAGGTTACTAATAATACTTTCGTAGCCTTCAGTTGTCCACAGGAACATTCGGACATATTGCTGGGAATCTCTTATGTTCCATTTTCTTAACCTGACTCCTTAACTCAGCAACCCTTTCTACAGACAAACCTACATGATTTGCTATCTCGTCATCACTCAACGACTGTTCCATGTCATTCAACACAATGTCAAGATCATGATAGGTTATTCCCATTTCACTCTCATCCGTTTGTCCTTCCCAAAGTCCCGCTGTAGGCACCATATCTATGAATTTCTGAGGAACGCCGATAAGTTTTGCAACTTCCCATACTTGCGTCTTATACAGATCTACCATGGGGACAAAGTCGCATGCACCATCACCAAACTTCGTAAAATAACCCATCATAAGCTCACTCTTGTTGGAAGTTCCAGCGACGAGATAATTAGTTTTTTTAGCTTTATTGAAAAGAACTATCATCCTACATCTTGCAGAAATGTTCCCTTTTTCTAAAGGAGTAGCTATATTAGAGAACAATGCAGCCGTGAATGCATCAACCGCGGGCTGAATGTCCACAACCTTGTATTCTGTTCCCCAAAGTTTGCTAAGATTCTTGGTTGCCATATAATCATCGGTTGCAGTTACAGATGTGGGCATGAATACATTCATAACCTTCTTAGGACCCAGAGCATCTACGCAAAGTTTAGTAACAACAGCTGAATCGATTCCGCCGCTTAAACCCACTACTACACCTTTGCATCCTGCATTCTCCACAGTATTCTTGATGAATTCAACAAGACCGCTGACATCTTTAGCCGTGATCTTGCGAAGCGATTTCCCGGACATTATGATGTGTATCGTATTTCCTAATAATAATGTGTTTCGTACCTTCGTAGCATACAATAAATATCTCGCCCGCCATAAGAAATCATATGGGAGTTAGAATAGCAATTTGTCAAGTGCAATCATCTATCGGTAATGTCGGCCAAAATCTAGATAAGATACTAAATGTGATCACCCAGACAAAAGCAGATGTGTATATATTCCCTGAAATGTTCCTTACAGGATATGGTGCAGATTATACCTCTTTAGAACCTGAAATACAGTATGCATTGGATAAGATCTCATTGTGGTGTATTGAAATGGATATTGCAATTGCATATGGTACCCCAACATATTGTGAAAAAGGTGTGATGGATTCGTTATTGTTTGTGACACATTCAGGCACCGTTCAATATGATAAGATATATTTGGCAAAATTCGGAATATACTCTGAAAAAGAATTAACTCCTGGAGATAGACCCAAAATGGGAACGTTTAAAGGAATGAAATTCGGACTTTCCATATGCTATGATATGTTCTTCCCTGAGATTTATCGTTGTTACGCAACAGCCGGTGCCGATATTAATATTTGCATTTCCGCATCCGCAGAAACTTCCAAACAATTCATAGAAAGGATCCTTCCCGCAAGATCACTAGAGAATGTAATGTATACTGTATTCGTTAACAACATCGGAAAATATAAAGAAACACGCTTTTTTGGAAAATCACGTTTGGTGGGTCCTTTGGGAAATACTTTGAATGAGGCGGATCAGAGCGATGTCATCCTCTGTGTATACGTCGATAAAGCAGTTATTGAAAATGCACGCGAGGAAAGAAGACATCTGGCTGACCTTAGAAAAGACATTTCCTGGAAATTTTGAACCCTCGAAAGGTTTTAATGAAAGAACCGTTTTGTACCGCATAAGCCGAGATGGTCCAGCCCGGTAAGGCGCGAGCCTGGAAAGCTCGTGGGGATCTTCCCCTCGGGAGTTCAAATCTCCCTCTCGGCGCCATCTTTTTCACTTATAGATCCAAAGAAGTGCTTTATTTTGCTTCATAAATAAATTTGCGTAGCTATGCATTATATCTCTGACACGCAATAATTATTATCACATATGGCATAATATTGAAAACGACCAACCACAAGTACGCAAAATAACTCAAAGGACTTGTATAAATGCTGAAGACAATCAGAAATGCAACCAAGGCGGAAATGGATTCCGTTTTAATCGCGTGGGCAAGAAATGAAGGATGGAACCCTGGAACATGCGATGGCGAGAATTTTTACACTTGCGATAATAATGGTTTTTGGGTTGGTATAACAGATAACGATGAAATAGTCTGTTGCATGAGCCTTGTTAAATATCCAGAATCTGATTTTTCATTTGTAGGATTTTATATTGTAAAACCAGAATATCGCGGACAACATTATGGATATGATATGTGGCAAAACATTATCAGTCGTTTTCCTGAAAGAAATATGGCACTTGATGGTATATCAGCACAAGTAGGCAATTATGAAAAAAACGGTTTCATCTTTTCCAATTATAATTACCGTTATTGTGGAAAACCAAGCAGAAAACCATACGATAATAGATTCTTAAGAAACACTACAGAGGTCTCTTTCGAACTTATCGTAGATTATGATAGACTACATTTCCCTGCTAAAAGACATGATTTTTTAAAATCGTGGATAAAGAATTCCAGTAAATCTATCGTTTACTACAAAAACTACATGATAAAAGGTTTCGGGGTCATCAGAAAATGTTTTGACGGATATAAGATCGGCCCGTTATTTTGCGATAGCTACGATATAGCTTACAATATTCTTATGAGTCTGACGTCAAATATAGATGAAGATGAAAACATATATCTTGATATCGTGGAAAACAACATAAAAGCCACTGAATTGGTGAAAGACCTAAACTGGACTAATGTGTTCAATACATCTAGAATGTATACAAAAAGTTGCCCGAATATCAAATGGAGTGGTGTTTTCGGCTTGACCACGTTCGAAATTGGATGATAGCATCACATTATTTTAGCTATCGGTTGCTTGCAACAAATTTGAAACGAAAAATCAATTCTCGCATCCAAGCTTTGATAACGGTTCATCTGCGTCCTTCAAAGCGTCTGGATTCCTGTTGAGATAATCTCCCAGAAGGACGTCATAAATTGGTTTAGAACCCATAAGACCTGAAACAACGTAAGCTATCAGAACGCATACAGCAACAGGTAGCAGATGTATCAGCATCGCCGTCATTTCGGTGACAAGCATTATGGCTGTCATCGGTGCCCTCAAAGAAGATGCCAACGTCCCGGCCATGCAGTACACCGCACAGTTACAGACGTACAATGAAGGCATACCGAAGTACACCATTACAAGACCTATCAAAGACCCTCCTAAGGCCCCCACAGCCAAAATGGGCATGAATATTCCTCCTGGAACACCACATCCAAAACTGCTACTGCTAAAAAGGATCTTAGTAACAAGCAAGATGAATATCATCCCGATACCAATTTCCGCCTTCTCTGCAATACCTACTAATCCCTCTCCGCTACCAAGAGCATCAGGAAGATACATCCCTATAGGGAGAGCTATCAACAATGCAATCCCGGGAGCCAACCACGGGGGGAACTTTCTATAAAAATTTTGCATCTTTATGAATGAGAAATTCATAAGCCATCCCAATATACCTGCTGCAATGCTAATAGGTATGAACCACCAATAGACATCTAACGCGACTTCTGGAACATCCATGAAATCCAAAACTGGAGTCATACCGAAGATGTAACTAGCAACCAAATCTGCTGATAATGATGCAGCTATGCCTGCCAACAGAACATATTCAGAGAAACTATGATGGATCTCTTCTAAAGCGAATACCATACCTGATATCGGAGCATTGAATGCCGCAGAAAGACCGGCTGCTGCACCACTTGTTATCAAGAGCCTTTTTTCGAATTCGTCCTTACCGATCTTATCCGATATCGGTTTAGCCGTAGCCGCAGAAATGTGAATAGATGGGCCCTCTCTTCCCACAGAAAGACCAAACAATCCTCCTAAAAGACCGCCTGAGAAACGGGCCAACAAGACTTTGAACCCATTCATCTTCAGCCCCAACATTACGTTCCCTTTTACCTGTGGAACTCCGCTACCAGACGCAGACGGCTCCCATTTTATAATACGATATATTACGTAACCAACGACAAATGAGAATACAACCCATATAGGTATGTATATCGGATTATGCTCCATGAATGAATATGTAGATATTGCAAAATCTGTGCCAGACACAATACCTATGCGATATAGAGATACCATTAATCCCCCCGCAAGACCTATTAGAACACACTTCCATATGAGTTTCCATCTTGCACGTGGATTATTGCTTTGGTCCACTTCTTCCATTCAAATAGGAATATGCATGAGGTTTTATATACGTTAATCTGTGGTCCGATACAAAAACTAAAAATTAAAGAAACACTATATATGCCACACCTATATTTTTCATACGATCCAATAAATTATTGATGGATTTATCATTACAGACATCTGCGCTGTACCCCTGAATATCGATTGAGTATGATGATTTTCACTAATTTTTTAAAGAACATAAAAATCAAATAAAATGAATATTGGATATGGCATTTGCCATATCCTTAAAAATATTTTTAGAAAAGTCCGAAAACAAGATCAGAATATTCAATTAGATCTTCCGGAGGGACTCCAGCAACGATAGATGCCTGCAAATACATGATCTTCACCAACCTAGATGCTTTGTCTTTATCATTCACAAATGTCTCCTTAAGTGATATGAATGCAGGATGGGATGCATTCACCTCTAGAACACGTTTCGCTTTTGGACGATTCTCATCACCTGGGATACTCTGGAAATACTTTTCCATTTCCAATGTTACCCCGCCTTCTGTTGTCAAAAGAACGGCATGATTCTTCAATCTGTGCGATATCTTTATCGCTGCTACCTTATCTCCTAAGGTCTCCTTCATGAAAACAAGCAGATCCTTTGATTCTTCCTCTTTCGAATCTATATCCTTCTTCTCATCAGCAGTCTCCAGACCCAGATCATCAGATGTGATATTACATAACGTCTTACCTTCGAAATCGTTTAGTGCTTTCATTACGAACTCATCCACTTCTTCAGTAAGGCAGAGTACATCGTAACCTTTCTCGCGCACTGGTTCAGTCTGTGGAAGCTGTTTAGCATGCTCTTGAGTATCTGCCGAAACGTAATAGATGCGGTCCTGACCTTCCAACATTCCTTTGACATAATCGGCTAAAGATATCAGCTTATCATCTTTAGATGAATAGAACATTATCAGATCTTTGAGAGTATCTTTGTTGGAGCCGTAATCCTCCACTACTCCATATTTCAGTTGACGCCCGAAACTCTCATAAAACTCAAGGTACTTTTCGGGTTCCTCGTTCATTAAACGACTCAGCTCATTCTTCACTTTCTTCTTCAGATTAGATGCTACAGATCTTAACTGCTGAGTCTGTTGAAGTACTTCCCGTGAGAGGTTCAACGAGAAATCCTGTGAATCCACAACACCGCGTACGAATCTGAAACAATATGGTAACAGGTCCGCACACTTGTCCATGATCAAAACTCCTGATGAATACAATTGCAATCCAGACTCGAAGTCGCGCGTGTAGAAATCATAAGGCGCTTTCTTGGGAATGAAAAGCATTGCCTTATAACTTACAGTACCTTCGGCGTTAGCCCGTATGACAGATACTGGATCTTCCATATCACGGAACTTATCGCGATAAAAAGCCATACAATCTTCATCTGAAGCATCTTTCTTACTTCTCTGCCAGATCGGGATCATGCTGTTGATCACTTTATCCTCTATCTTGGTAACATACTCCTCTTTCGGCTTTCCGTCCTTGTCTTTCTTACCTGTATCTTTCCATTCTCCGGACTCAACGTCCATGTGTATTGGCCAGCGGATATAATCAGAATATTTCTTTACGAGATTCTGCAGACCATATGATTCCAGAAAATCACTATATTTCTCATCTTTCGTATCAGGTTTAAGATGCATTATAACATCTGTTCCGACGGAATCTTTTTCACATTCCTTTATACTGTATCCATCCACACCTTCACTTTTCCAACTATATGCTTCGTCGGAACCATACGCTTTCGAAACAACAGTAACACTGTCTGAAACCATGAATGCAGAATAAAATCCTACTCCGAACTGACCTATGATATCAATCTTCGAATCTGCATCTGCCTTGAAATCTAAAGAACCACTGTGTGCAATGACACCGAGATTCGCATCCATATCCTCCTTGGACATACCTATGCCGTTATCAGATACGGTTATCATGCGAGCATCTTTATCGACAGATATCTTGATGTGGAAATCTTCTTTTAAGGCTCCCACAGACGTGTCTGTCATTACTTTATAATTCAATTTGTCTAACGCATCCGAAGCGTTAGATATGATCTCACGAAGAAATATCTCTTTGTGGGTATAGATTGAGTTGATCATCAGATCCATGAGGCGTTTAGATTCTGCCTTAAATTGCTTCTTAGCCATTTTAGATTCTCCCTCGCGCATGGAACATCAA
Source organism: Candidatus Methanomethylophilaceae archaeon (assembly GCA_023230065.1). Lineage (GTDB taxonomy): Archaea > Thermoplasmatota > Thermoplasmata > Methanomassiliicoccales > Methanomethylophilaceae > JALNYB01. Next base: position 4,784 of record JALNYB010000012.1, on the reverse strand, counting down.
TTCCATACGTTTTTCCGTTAATAGTTTGTACTTCTATATAAATTTATTTAAGTTATGTGTAGCCTATTCAGACTTAATAGAAATACGTAAAAAAATAAAATTCAGACAGGAATATTTCTTACGAATATCCTCTGCCTGATAAGATTTTTATTGAGATTTGATGAAATTCATTCTCTCTTGAAACATAAGAACCAATCAAGACAATACTTATCAGGACTCTTATCTTCCATCCTTTCTTTTGCAGTACCACATGATCCAGGCGTGGGAATGATGACATCATCTCCAGGCATCCAACCTGCAGGTGTTGCAACATGATCTGAATCGGCCTTCTGCAATGCTATGATGACCCTTTTCATCTCATCGAAATTACGTCCAGTGCTCAAAGGATAATACATGATACACCTGATGACGCCCTTCGGATCAACAAAAAACACCGCCCTTACTGCCTGTGTCGTTGACTGACCTGGTTGGATCATTCCGTATTTACGGGCAACATCCATCTTTATATCTTCGATCAGAGGGAATTTTACCTCTACATTCTTCATTCCATTCCACTCGATCTCCTGAATCTTTCTGAGCCAGGCGATATGAGCATACAGCGAATCTACTGAAAGCCCCACTAGTTCAGTATTGAGGGCTTTCAATTCTTCAGCTCTGTGAGCAAATGTCATGAATTCTGTCGTACAAACAGGAGTGAAATCTGCTGGATGAGAGAATAATATCACCCATTTACCTTTATAATCCTGTGGAAAATTAATCTCACCCTGGGTAGTAACCGCCTTGAACTCCGGAGCTTTATCACCAATAAGAGGCATTCTGAATTGTTCTGTTTGATCACACATATTATCACTTCATAAATTTAACTTGATATCTGAAATTCTATCAAATAACTCGTCAAATTTCGTAATTGATAAATGGTATACTGCGTATTTAAGTATACATCCTATAAAACGGATACATTATCAACCAAAATTATTAGAAACACTCAGGTGAAGATGTATAAAGAACTCTGCGATATACGGAAACCCTCACCTGATAATACGTTTATTGATGATTCTTAACAAAACCACAAACGATATTTCTCATATACTTAACTGGAATGTTCTCCGCAATGACATTCGTGATTATGGTCGTGATCGTGATCGTGTTCACTGCATGTGGACTTTTGGATCTGATTAAGCTGTCCTTTAGCCATCTGAGTAATAACAATATCTGCACTTCCAGAAATTCCCGGGAATACCTTTATGCCACACTGTTCAAGCATATTCTTCGCCCCTTCTCCGATGCCTCCGCATATCAAAACGTTGACATTATTCTGTTTAAGGAGATCTGCCAATCCGCCATGACTATACGTACCAGAACTCAGGATTTTTCCATCCGTGGCCAATCCGCCCTCAACTTCGTATACTTTAAATTCCTTGGTCTGACCGAAATGCTGGAAAACATTACCGTTGTCGTGTGTTATAGCTATCTTCATAATATCACCTTAAGAAGTCTGTGAAGCAAGACATGGGCATTTGCTGCAGTCTCCGCAACATTCAACCCCTGTACAGCATTTATCAACAGGACATTGGATACGTCTTTTTGCCGAGCAACCTTCTGTACGAGGATCACATGGATTGCGAACCTCATCAGACAGATCGATCAAACATTTCGACATCTCAACGAGCTTTTCCCTACGGACAGAATAATGCATGAAATATCCTTTTTTAACGCCGACGATAATACCACACTCACGAAGGAGTTTGATGTGCTGAGAAACGGCCGCCTCAGAGATTTCGAGTCTCCTTGCTATCGCACCCGCACAAAGATCCTGTCTGATAAGTAGAGATACTATCTCGAACCTTGTATCATCAGCCATTGCTTTGAGACACTCTCTAGAATTTTCCATTATATCACTCGACTTCGTTTATGAATAGATTACAACATACTTAAGTTTTGACTTAAGAGAAGCTTTCGATGTTAACAAACCCTGAACACAATTCAACGTTGAAAATGTATCGTTATTGATTTATAAAATGCACTAAATATACCACATATGTGCACATTAAAATACATTGTTGTACACAAATTCATATACTAAACTTACATTTGAAATATTGAAATTGCAAACAGCAAAATTCAGAAGGAAGTCAAATGATCGCGAACAACAGCGTAACATCTGCCAATAAAAGACGTTACTTGGTATTGATATCCGGAATGATAATCCAATTCTGCGCCGGAGTCATCTATATGTGGAGCATATTCAAAAAACCGGTAACAGAATATCTCGATTGGAATTCTGGAGATGCTACACTCACAGCCTCGATAATGATGGTCGCATTCGTGATAGGTATGCTCATCGGAGGTCGTACCCAAGATAGATTCGGGCCGCAAAAGATCGTATTCATCGGAAGCCTGGTGATGTCTGCAGGGATAATTGCAACAGCATTTGTAACATCCGCTACGCCTGAACTGATCTACCTGACATATGGAATAATCGGCGGTGGCGGAATAGGAATTGTTTATTCGTGTACCGTAGCGGTCGTTCAGAAATACTTCCCTGACAAACGTGGATTCGCTACTGGCTGCATGGTGGGTGCCTTCGGATTCTCTTTGGTATTTTTCTCTCCATTAGCAGAATATATGCTGAAAGAAATCGGAGTACCTGCAACATTCGAAGCATTCGGGTTGGCATTCTTGATTATCTGTACGATATCGTCTATATTCCTTGTCAATCCTCCAGAAGGATACACGGTACCAGGGGCAACCAACACATCTGCACGTAAAACTCAAAAACAATACACACCGAGTGAAATGATAAGAACAAGATCGTTCTATCTTATCTTTATCTCATTATTCTTCGTACTGCCTGCATACTTCATTCTGAACCCAATACTTGTGGATCTAGGATCTGAACGCGGTGTTGAAATGGCATCGATCGCCGTTATGCTCACAGGATTATTCAGCGCATCGGGACGTTTATTCATAACCTGGATATCAGATAGGATTGGACGTATGAACAGCCTCTTCGCTATAATCTTGATGACAGCCATAGGAATCGCCGTATTGACCTTCGCAGAGGGGATCCTATTCCTCGCATGTGTCGCATTAGTCGCATTCGCATTCGGCGGTGCATCTGGAGTGTACGCAGCAACAACAGCCGATCATTTCGGTACCCAAAATATGGGCACCAATTATGGAATAATCGCATTAGCATTGGGTGCATCGGCATTGATATTCAACGTTATCTCCAAGATGATATCTGGAAACGGAGATTACACTGTATCTTTCATCATTGCTACTGTATCATGTATCATAGCATTCATATGCGTAGTCCTTCTCAGAAAAGAACCTATGAACGAAGAATGCTAAACAATTTCTGGTATGAAAAACATACCATCTCTTATTTTTATTTAACAATTTTATTAGTTGATTTTCCCAGATATTTGATAATATCTTCCAAATATGCATTTTTTTAACTAATTTTTTAGTATGAAGGAGAAATGTATTTATAGAAACGCTAATACATCAAACATGGGAAAGCACAACAAAGAACGCCGTACCGAAGAGACTCAGACAATGAAAGCTTCTAAAACAACAGAAGCTCCAAAGACTGCAACATCTCTTAATCGTGCAAAGCACTGATCAACATCGATTGTCACATGGACAAACGAAGAAAGTGAATCTAAACAATTTTATTCAACGCTTTAATTTAACCGAAGACACGAACCAAACATTCATGTTTCCGGCTTACGTTTATGATTATAGATTATATGATTTTTCATTTTGATGAATATAAGGGCGATTCGAGTTCTATTAATCTTAAACGTCTACAAGAAAGCCCTGAATACATCGCAAACAATACCCAGATGATTTTCAAATAAATTCAACAAATAAAATGATGAAATGACTCAATAGTAAAAATAAAAAGTTTAAAAAAAGATTCTCATTACGACTTGATCAGTAGTTCCTTTTTACGATAATGAACATTGCAAAGATGACACCGAGTACAACTGCTATTACACTTGATGCCTCGAGATACTTAAATCCGGAATCTGTTACCGCCGCCTCATCTGTGGTTATATCGACGATCTGCCAGTGAGCTGTTACAGTCATATTACTAGAAACAACTGTTGCAGAGGTTATCTGTACATCATCTGAATACCATCCGAGAAATATATACCCCTCTTTCTCAGGATCTGCGATTATTTTGTTTCCTATAGCAGAACCATCATTGACTGTAATAGATCCGCAATCTTCAAATGTCACTGTGTAGACTGTAACAGATACCGGAACGTAGATGATATCCCACTGTGCTGTTAGTTCAACATCTGAAGTAAGGATTACTTCTGCAACCGCTTGACCGTCAAGATACCATCCTGCAAAGGTGCAACCGTTACGGGAGGAAACCTGATCGATCTCCACTGAAGTACCGTTGAGGCCTGTTATTGATTCCACATCCGAACCGCCATTCGAGTTGAATGATATCGTATATTTGGATGTCTCATTGAAATGAGCGTACAGTGTAATATCGGATGTAACAGTATATTCTGTTCCAACCGAGTTTCCATCAACATCGAACCATCCGTCGAATGTGTATATCGCAGAGGATGTCTCATCTTTAACGATCTCAGAAAGAGATATCACAGTCCCGTAAGCCACAGTCTGAGACTCTACATCCGAACCGCCATTCGAGTTGAATGATATCGTATATTTGGATGTCTCATTGAAATGAGCGTACAGTGTAATATCGGATGTAACAGTATATTCTGTTCCAACCGAGTTTCCATCAACATCGAACC
>JALNYB010000060.1 GCA_023230065.1 Candidatus Methanomethylophilaceae archaeon | reverse complement strand
ACATCCGAACCGCCATTCGAGTTGAATGATATCGTATATTTGGATGTCTCATTGAAATGAGCGTACAGTGTAATATCGGATGTAACAGTATATTCTGTTCCAACCGAGTTTCCATCAACATCGAACCATCCGTCGAATGTGTATATCGCAGAGGATGTCTCATCTTTAACGATCTCAGAAAGAGATATCACAGTCCCGTAAGCAACAGTCTGAGACTCTACATCCGAACCGCCATTCGAATCGAATGTTACAGTGTATGATGACCATATGGCAGTAATTACAACATCTGAGGTCAATACGATTGATCCTGTGACGATAGTACCATTGATGGCCCATCCGAGAAATGCGCATCCATCTTTTGTAGGCATATTGCTGCTAACGGCATATATCACTGATATGGATCCGTCAGAATTAATGGAGGCTGTTGCTTCCTCTGATGCAGACAGGATTGTACTGCCTGTACCATCAACATATGTTATTGTCCACGCAGGTACTTCATATTCTAACAATTCCTTTAATCCTTGAACTGCATCGGATATAGATACTTTAGACAATGCACAAAATGTTTTATTTCCATCATTAATCTCTGGGTAAGTAGAATTATCTCTTATTCCTGACTTGATCAGATTGAGTGAATTCTCACTGCTACTCACTATTGCTTCTAATACATTTGTTCCGTAATTCATGAATGTGCTTGTACCAGCGACTGAAAGGTTTCCACTCACATACACATATTCGAGGGAGCAACAATTGAAACATATCTCGTTATCAATCTCTGTAACGCTATCTGGAATTATTAATGACGTTAATCCTGAATATCCGAATGCATATGATCCTATCTTTGTCACACTTGAAGGTATCTCTATAGAGGCCAAACTTGTACATGTGTTAAGAAATCTGGTTGGGATCTCTGTCAACGTCGAAGGTAACTTCACAATTTCCAATCCAATACATCCGTTGAATACTGATGATGCCAACGTTGTCGGACCATCCTCGAATTCTACAGTCTTCAAAGATGTGCAATCCGCAAATGCGTACATATCGAGGACCATCGTGTTAGGAATATAGACATTGTATAATGATATACATCCTTTGAAAGCATCTTTATTAATGCCTGTAACATTGTACGTAACACTATTAATAGATACAATAGCTGATAAATTTAAGCCTGTTTCACCTGCATCATATCCTGAGTCAAATCCGATGATCTTAACAGTACCTGTATGATCCTCCGTAGCGATCGATGTTACCTTATAAGTGATTCCGCCATCCGTAAAGGTGGTTGACTCTGCATCCGAATCTGTAGAATCAATGACAACGGTTGCTATTACCGATGTCATCGCAACAACTAAGATCGCGGCAAAATTTATCTTTCTTAGTTTAGTAGTCATGAGATAACTCCTTTGGACTTGATTAGACTCCCACTTAATTGTAGTATATAATATTATCATCAATACGGCAAATATTATGTACATATATATTCATTAAAGAAATAAAATACACATAAAAGTATTAATAAATACAAATATACGCCTAAATCTTTATCTTTGTGAAGTCGCGCGTATACTAAACGCCTGAATTAAAATAAGAAAAGGTTTGAAATATCTACTGTAACATCGATCATTCTGTCATCTTACGACATACAAGTACAGGGCAGTAGGACATCCTAACCACTTTCTCGGCAACACTTCCCACTAATGCACGTGAAACTCCCGTACGCCCCAAAGTACCACAGACAACAAGATCATAATTCTTTGATTCTTCTACAATACTATCTGCCGGACGTCCAGAAATGATCTTGGGTGTGACCTTAACTCCCAGTTCTTTTCCTTTCTCTAGTACATACTTCAAAGCCTCCTCTGAAGCTTCCATCATATATCCTCTTTCATCGCCAAGTCCATAACCTTGTGCAACATTGGCATAGCTCCCAATATCAAAGACACACAATGCTGTAACTTCAGCTCCGATGCTCTTCGCAAGATTCAAACCATCATCTATGGCATACTTGTTGCTTTCACTGCCATCACTAGTGATTAATATTTTTTTATACATAATCATTAAATGTAATTGCAGAGATAAAAAGAAATGCCCTGGATAAATATCCAGATCAACATAACCATTTAATTAAAAGAATCTTGAATATTAACGTCAAAACTGCACAAACCCATATAATTTTCTAAGATATTCATAAGCCTGAATCAACTTATTCAGTATATCAAACTGTTCGATTTCAAAAAAAAACTTTGAAATCAATATGTGATTGATGATACATATCTTCGATATTGATACGACAACGCGTCTTTAATATCCAAGTTTTCTTCATTCTTCTTATATAGGATAATATAATTAGGTTAAATATAATACTTGCAAAGTATCAACCAGAGTGGTATCAAAATGATGGTAAATGCAGAACTCTATGTCAAGGATCTACCCGGTCAACTCGTCGGATCCTTGGAACCAATATCCTTGGTCGACGGAAACATCGTAGGTGTTGTCCACAACCGTGAACAGATGGTAAACCAGAGAATCTGTGTAAATGTCACATTCCAGATCAACGGAGCTGCCGAATTAGACAAACTCAAATCTATCTGGAAATCACGGGACGTTCTTATCTCCAGAATAGGATCCGTGTTCAAAACACAGACTATGGAGTACATGCTCGTGGGTAGTTTCACTGCCGCATATGTAGATCATCTCATCGATGAAGCATCGAACGTCATATCGTTTGAATCTGTAGATGTTAGTTATTCATCTAAGAATTCCACTTCCACACGTACGGCGATGATATCGGCAGAGGTACTTACTGAAGAAGATCTGGCCAAATTGGACAAATTCTTTGCAGCAGCCTGCAGAGAAGGCGGAATAGTCTATATCAGGGGGCTCTAAGATGAGAATACTCATATCCGGATTCGGAACAGTAGGTCAGGGATTTGCAGAAGTATTAGCCTCTAGAAGGGCCTTCTTCGAGAAAAGATACGGCAAAGAGGTCAAAATAGTCTGTGTGATGGACTCAAACACATATGTGTGTGATCAAAACGGACTTGACCCCATTGAACTCGTGGAGACCAAACAAACTAATAAAAAAGTTGGCACTCAAAAATACACTGATTCCATACAAATCATGGATTCTGTAGATTACGATCTTTTAGTTGAGGTCTCTCCAACCAACGTCAAAACCGGCGGTATCGGACTTATCAATATTACACATGCGTTAGAATGCAAAAAAGACGTTATAACAGTCAACAAAGGACCACTAGCACTCAACTTCGATAAACTCATAACCCTTGCAAAAAAGAACAAATGTAAACTGCGTTTTGAAGGATCTGTGGGCGGTGCGATGCCTATTATCAATCTATGTCACGAAAACCTTATCGGAGAAAACATAAGGTCTATCCGCGGTATATTCAACGGTACGTGCAACTTCATTTTGAGCAAGATGGATAATGGACAACCTTTCGAGCAGGCATTGAAAGAGGCCCAGCAAATGGGATATGCAGAAACCGATCCCACTAACGATGTCGAAGGATTTGATAGCGCATGCAAAGTTGTCATACTTGCCAACTCGGTGTTCGGAAGAAACGTAACGTTCTCTAATGTAGATATCACAGGCATATCTTCTGTAACAAGCGAAGCTATCTCCCTGGCTGCCTCACATAATATGGTCATAAGACTTATTGGAGAAGTCTCCGATACCAAATTAGAAGTATCTCCCCGTTTGATACCTAAAGGACACCCTCTGAGTATAACCGGTACCTTGAACGCAGCCCAGATTGTTTCAGACCTTGCAGGCCCTATAACCATATCAGGTCGCGGAGCAGGACGTCTTGAAACCGCATCAGCAATGTTGAGTGATCTTATATCCATAATGGATGACAGAGAATGAACGGAGTTCACATGCCAGAATCAATTGTTATTTACGATACTACACTCCGTGACGGAGCACAAACTGAAGGCATCTCCTTCTCAACAGAAGATAAATTAGAGATCCTCAAAAAACTGGATGAATTCGGAATAAGTTTCGTAGAGGGCGGATGGCCCGGGTCTAATCCCAAAGACGATGATTTCTTCAGAATCGCAGGAACAATGGATCTAAAGAACACAATTCTAACAGCGTTCGGGAGCACAGGAAGACACGGAATACCTGCAAATGAAGATCAGAATCTGAAAACCCTTGCAGAATGTTCTGCAAAATGGTGCTGCATATTCGGAAAATCCTGGGATTTCCACGTCACAGATGCATTGTGCATTCCACTAGAAGACAATTTGAAAATGATTGAAGACAGTGTTAGATTCCTTAAAGAATCTGGAAAACATGTCATGTTCGATGCTGAACATTTCTTTGACGGATATTATGCAAATCATGATTACGCAATGAACGCACTCAAAGCAGCCGTGGAAGGCGGTGCAGAATGGCTGGTCCTATGCGATACCAACGGAGGAACGATGTCTGAGAATATCGCTTCCGCAGTCAAAGATGTGGCCTTAACATTTGGAGTGAATGTCGGTATCCACTGCCATAATGATTCAGATCTTGCAGTGGCTAATTCACTCGTAGCTGTTGAGAACGGCGCGATGATGATCCAAGGTACAATCAACGGTATCGGCGAGAGATGCGGTAACGCTAATCTATGTTCCGTAATCGCCGATTTGGCACTCAAATTGGAATATGATATTGACGTTACAGATCTCACAAAACTCACAGATCTTTCAAAATTTGTCGGAGAAGTTGCCAACACTATTCCATCGCCGGGACTTCCATTCGTAGGTGAGAAGGCATTCACACACAAAGGCGGAATGCACGTCTCTGCTCTAGTAAAGGATCCCCGCACTTACGAACATGTACCGCCTGAATCCGTCGGTAACAAACGCCGTGTACTAGTTTCGGACATGGCCGGGAGATCCAGTATCTCAGAGAAATTAAAAGAAATGGGTATCGCTATAAACGATGAAGAATCTAAAGAAATAATAAAGAAGATCAAAGACCTCGAAGCAAAGGGATATCAATTCGAAGGCGCAGATGCGAGTTTCGAACTTCTTGTCAGAAGATTGAAAGGCAGTCTAATACCACCATTCGAGGTTGCAGGATTCAGGCTTTCCATTGATTATGTCGGAAACAATCAACTTGTATCCGAAGCAAGCATAAAAGTAATAGATTCCAAAGGAAACTTGGAACATACTGCAGCAGACGGCGACGGTCCTGTTAATGCACTGGATAAAGCACTCAGAAAAGCACTTTCGAAGTTCTTCCCGATAATGGACGATATCAGGCTTACAGATTACAAAGTCCGCGTTCTAGATGAGAAATCGGCCACAGCGGCTTCCGTCAGAGTGTTGATAAGATCCACTGATGGAAAAAACAGTTGGACTACAGTAGGTGTATCAGAGAATGTTATCGAAGCAAGCCTTAATGCACTTACAGATTCAATAGAGTATGCAATACTAAAAGATCAGGAAACTAACAATCAAGGAGCAGATTAAATGAGCAGAACGATCATCACGTTGGTAGGCAAAGACCACACAGGCATCATAGCAGCTGTCTGTAACTATTTTGCAGAGAATAACATCAATATACTTGATATAAGCCAGACAACTGTTCAGGAATACATCAACATGATGATGATTGTGGATCTCAGCAAATACACCAAAGAATTCCCGATACTAGTATCAGATCTTGATGCGGTCGGAAAGAAGGTCGGCTGTTCTATCAAAGCACAGCATGAAGAGATCTTCGATATGATGCATAGGATCTGACCTATATGTTAGAGCTGAATGAGGTATTCGAGACCAACAAAATGGTCTCACATGAGAATCTGGATGTCAGAACCATTACTATGGGTATCAGTCTTCTTGACTGTTGCGACTCGGATCTCAACACTTTATGCGACAATATCTACAGGAAGATCGTCACATCTGCTAAAGACCTCGTAAGGGTCGGAGATGAAATCGGACTAGAGTACGGTATCCCCGTGATTAACAAAAGGATATCCGTGACACCTATCGCGATAGTTGGTTCATCTGCCTGCAAAACGTGTGATGATTTCGTAAAGATAGCAGAAACACTTGACAAAGCAGCCGTAGAGGTCGGGGTCAATTTCATCGGTGGATTCTCCGCATTGGTCCAAAAGGGCATGACACCAGCAGACGAGATGCTTATAAGATCACTTCCAAAAGCACTCTCTGGTACAGAACGTATCTGCAGTTCGATCAGCTTAGCTTCTACAAAGACCGGTATCGATATGGATGCCGTCAAATTGATGGGAACAATAGTCAAAGAGATTGCAGAGGCAACAAAGGATAAGGATTCTAACGGATGCTCCAAATTGGTCATATTCTGCAACCCTGCAGATGATAACCCATTTATGGCCGGAGCATTCCATGGCGTAACCGAAGCGGATCGTGTCATCAACGTCGGTGTCAGCGGACCCGGTGTAGTAAAAACCGCAGTTTCCAAAGTAAAAGGCGAGAATTTTGAAGTTCTCTGTGAAACGATCAAAAAGACCGCATTCAAGGTCACAAGAGTAGGTCAATTAGTGGCCAAAGAAGCATCCAGGAAACTTAATGTACCCTTCGGCATCGTAGACCTATCTCTTGCTCCAACACCTGCCGTAGGCGACAGCATCGCAGACATAATTCATGAAATGGGAATAGAATATGTCGGAGCTCCTGGAACAACAGCCGCTTTAGCTATCCTCAACGATCAAGTTAAGAAAGGCGGAGTCATGGCCTCATCGTATGTTGGAGGACTCAGCGGTGCTTTCATCCCTGTCACTGAAGACAGCTCTATGGCATACGCTGCAGAGATCGGTTCACTCACGATCGAAAAATTAGAAGCGATGACCTGTGTCTGTTCTGTAGGACTTGACATGATCGCAATACCAGGAGACACGACAGCCTCGACGATATCTGGTATCATCGCAGATGAAATGGCTATTGGTATGATCAACCAAAAGACGACTGCAGTAAGATTGATACCTGTTGTAGGAAAAGGTGTCGGAGACTACGCAGAATTCGGCGGACTCTTTGGAAGGGCACCCATAATGCCTGTAAACAAATACAGTTGTGAAGATTTTATAAATCGTGGCGGAAGGATTCCTGCACCAATCCACAGCTTCAAGAACTGAACCTTTTATCATGGGGTCAACCCCATGATTTACAATTTTAATATAAAATAAAAATGGGCCGAAGCCCACTAAAATATTTAGACATACATATTAGTTGCAATCAGAGTTATCTGTACCTCTACAGTCCTCACTGATCCTGCAAATAGCTGAGTTTCTTCATATAAAACACCCTTTTGGCTGTATGAAAGATCAATGGTTCCAGTCACGCCTTCTATTGTGTACGGTCCCTTATATGTAGTGGCAGTCCTATGACCTACGTCAAAATCAGCAGTGATTGTACTCTTTGTTAAATCAGCAAAATACGAAGGAGGATTATTGAAATCAACATAATAAACACCAGATAATTCTGCAATAAATTCAGACTTAGTCATTTTTTCAATATTTGTTTCAGTGCCATCTTCAGACACATTTTCTATTTCTATTGTCCATATGTCTTCAGAAATAGTTTTCAAAGTAAATGTAACCGTGGTTTTAACACTGGAATCTGAATCTACAACCACAGTATATGTGAAGTAATCTCCTTCTTTCATATCTTCAAATGTCTGTATTTCCTGAGCATCATTGCCATTGTTATTGACAAGCAAGAAATATACTCCTATTCCGGCTAAAATCAATATAATAACAACGATACCTGCTATGAATTTGTTATTCATGTAAGTTCTACCTGAAAGGACTAACTACAATATTACTTTAAAAATTAATTGATAGATTGAAACAAATACTTCTATTCAGAAAAACACTAGTTTAAGAAATCATTCGCAAAATGAACTGGAATTAAAGTTTACAAGAGCACAGCTAATACTTTTCTTTTCTAATGAAAAGAAGGTAGAAAGTTGATTATGTTCCCTTTCGGGAACATCAAAGTCACAGTAAGACGTGCAAGGTG
>JALNYB010000050.1 GCA_023230065.1 Candidatus Methanomethylophilaceae archaeon | reverse complement strand
CAAAATGAACTGGAATTAAAGTTTACAAGAGCACAGCTAATACTTTTCTTTTCTAATGAAAAGAAGGTAGAAAGTTGATTATGTTCCCTTTCGGGAACATCAAAGTCACAGTAAGACGTGCAAGGTGGGAGTGGAGGGATTTGAACCCCCGTCAGCGGGTTTCCACCACGAGGGGAGCTACCCCTCGCGAAATTACGAGTCATCGCTCCAGTTAATCATCAACTGTCAGCAAACTCTTATAATCACGCTCAATAACTGGAGCCCGCCAGTCTGCCAGGTTAGCCTACGCTCCCTTGGTAGCCTGTTAAGGTTACTTCTTGCGCATCTTCGCTGCTCTCTTTCTTCTTCTCATTTTTTTCTTGCGCCATTTCCAACGCTGATTTCCGCGTTTTTTCCAGGCGCGTGAGCTTCTCTTCATGATATTTCCTCTTCACTGAATGTCTCATCACGCAGGTGATACATCCTCTGGCGGGCCCGTCGGGAATTTCGGTTCCTTTTTTATCAGAACTTTCGAACCCGAGGCGTCTGGCTTAGAAGGCCAGCGCTATATCCTGGCTAAGCCACGGGCCCCGCAAACCTCCATCTACTACTATCATTTAAAGGTTTACATATTGGACTAAAAAAAATACATATAATCTTACTGGAAATAGTCATATATCGAACCATATCCAGCAAGAATTAAACATCCTTCGAAAATACAGACACATCCAAGCAATCCTAGGAATGGCCACCAGTTAAATAATTTGCCAAACAGCATGATTAGCTTCTCCGCAAAACTGGCGATCATATACACGATGGCACCACAAACAAATGCAACTCCAACTCTATACCAGCCCTGAGCAAGAACATCTAATTGGGTACCCACAAGATTCGCTAACAGAATGTAAACTACTACCATGATCAATATCGAAAATATCATAGCAAAATGAACCTCACGGAACGGCCTAATAACAAGCGCGAATCCTGTAGCTGCAATAACTATCGCAGTGAATATTCCCCACCCCGAATATGATGTAACAGTGAGAAAAATCATTGTAGCACCAAAGATCACTCCGAGCGCCATCATAAACTTATACGTCTTAGAAAGATCGTTCTTGAGATACGTGTAAGCAATTAATAATGCAATTATACCTCCGATTATCAAAATGACCTCGGGAACATGAGTTGACCAAAAATCGATTATCGACTGCGTATCCATATTGACTGAATAACAACATCAAGATATAATACTGACTGATTAATAGTCAAAAATGGTGGACAGGGCGAGATTTGAACTCGCGGCCTCTACAATGCCAATGTAGCGATCTTCCAACTGATCTACCTGCCCGCTAACTGTGTGATTAATTGATTGTAATTAAATGTTTGGTATTAAAAATCAGAATTCAGAGTTAACTGAAACCTGTGAATCTCCCCGGGTATACGTGTTGGGTATTTTCCGTTGATACACGCCAAACAAAGTTCATTCTCGGGCTTTCCTATTGCCTCGATAAGACCATTGATACTGATATAACCAAGACTGTCTGCACCGATAATATCCCTTATCTCATCGACCGAATGCTTATTCGCAATGAACTGATCTCTGGATTTCATATCTACTCCATAATAGCACGGAGCAATGACTGGGGGACTTCCCACACGTACATGAACCTCTTTTGCACCAGCTTCTCTTAGCATGGATATCAATTTCTTCAATGTTGTTCCTCTCACGATACTGTCATCAACAATAAGCAGACGCTTTCCTTCCACTGTACTCTTGATCGGGTTCATCTTCATAGAAACTGCAACTTCCCTTTCTTTTTGATCGGGAAGAATGAACGTCCTTTCTGCAAAACGATTCTTCATGAACCCCTCTTCGTACGGTATACCAGACTGAAGAGCGAATCCAATGGCATGCGCACGTCCTGAATCGGGAACAGGCATTATTACATCGACATCAACAGGACTCTCCTTGGCAAGGATCATTCCGATCCTCTTCCTAACATCATATACTTCCCGTCCATCTATCACGGAATCCGGTCTTGCGAAATACACCCATTCAAACATACAATAGGCCTTGGGCTTATTCTCGTTTCCAGGGTATGAGAGTATCTCATTGCGCTTTACTTCCACGATCTCTCCTGGAAGTACATCTCTGACGAACTTTCCTCTTAAAGCATCAATAGCCGCGCTTTCTGAAACAATGATGTGACCTTCTTCGATCTTTCCTATGCAAAGAGGCCTGAATCCATATGGATCCCTAACACCGAACAATCTATCATTGATCAATATGGTCAACGCATATGAACCGTCTAATTCTCCGATCATGGCCCTCATAGCCTTCACTGGGTCGCAATACTGAGCCATGTATTTGCTTAGTATTTTGATGACAAGTTCTGTATCGGAATCTGTAAGAAATGATGTTCCGGCTTCGAGATATTTTTCTTTCAATTCGGTATAATTTGTAATATCCCCGTTGTGGGCGATAGCAACTATACCGAAGTTCGTAGTGACCGTCAGCGGCTGTGCGTTGATCACACTTTTAGAACCGGTCGTAGAATATCTAACATGGCCGACGCCGATTTGCCCTTCGACACCTGTCAGATTATCTTTATTCAATGCAACCTGGACCAGACCGTTATTTTTAACGGTCTGAGTGGTCTTCCCATCAAAAACTGAGATGCCTGCACTTTCCTGTCCGCGATGCTGGATTATCATTAAGGCTTTCTGCAAAGCTGGTACGACGTTGTAAGTGGCTGTTATTCCAACTACGCCGCAGCTATGCTTTGGACCGGTCATATTATAACCTTAGTCGCGAAGTTTGGCCCAAGTATAGGTCCTCATCTTAGCGGTCTTACCGTATCCGCATGAAGCGCATACACCCTTCCTCGCGTGGTAAGAGTGTTTTCCGCATCTGCGGCAGGGGATATGTGTCTTGAATTTGTTGTGTCTTCCCTTTGCAGCTGTTCCTGTTCCCATTGTAATCGTCTCCTTATGGTGAAATGTAAATTACGTTGTCCCCGCGGACAATAGCCAAACTGATTTTCCTTACGGACTCCCCGTTGTAGAATTCCTCTGCGTTTTTAAGCACAACATTCATATGGGGGTCGTATCCGTCAAGGATTCCTCTGTACTCTCTCTTTCCTTTAAGTTCGACGATAACATTCTTGTTAGACGCCTGACTGAGAACAGATAATGGTTTCATCATTTTAAGCCACCAACTCATCATACTAGATTCAGTATTTGAAAGTATCGTATTTTCCTTCTTATATTATAATAGAAGGAGTGCGAAATCAGACAAATGCTCCTATCGCTTGTGCATCCAAACGATCCATATCATAAAAGATTATGGCTTCCTGCATACCTTTTGATCCCATACCAGTCCCCATGAAATGATCTAACATTGATGCCCTCCACATGAGATCTAAGATCGTCGTAGACATACATCCATAATAGGCATTTGCCATATTATCCTCATATTCATTGGAATCTATCAAAGAGAACACGCTTCCCATGAAGCTATCACGGTGATTAAGTGTTGCGATATAATCCGCAAGTACTTTCTCTCCGCCTTCTTCAAGAGGTTTTAACGGAATACCACTGACATGCGCTGAATTCTTAAGATTTATATTACCTTCATCATCCAGAACTGTCCAGTCGATCTTGTCGCCAGATGCCATGAATACATTCCAATTCCAATTCTCATCGCAATATACTGGAGCGCATAATGGATCATTCGTTGCCATTGAATCCATTGCTGCTTCCCTTGCAGCATCTTCTAGATCCGCCATCTCGACCTTGGACTCTTTCTGTAGTCCATCCAAAGTCATTACCGGCTCCAGTTCAGAGAGATCCATGACCTTACTCAAATATGCCAAGTCTGTAAAATTAGTCAGATTTTCAGAAAGGGACATCCTAATAGTAGACTGATCTGCCATTATACCTGATTCTTTGCAATTTGCGTAGAATTGACGGTACACATCCTTTGCTTCCACGAGAGCCTTTACAATTCTTTTATCAGCCTTCTCGACTATTCCTTTAGCCTCGGTAAGCGCATCGTTTCCAGTGCCGTACCAGACGCCTCTGCAAGAGAGATCAAGCTCTACCTTGACCCTGTCACTGACATAGATATGAAATGGGTATTGCTTACAGTAAGTCGTACGATTATCGTATACCTTACATTTCCTAGTACAATTATCCAAGAACACACATGATCCGTGTCCCTTTTTGAGCGCCAATGCATAATATGGATTGGATCCTCTGCTTTTAACAAGGTCTCTGGGATAATTCTCCCTGAAGAATAATCTTTCATCAGGTAATACCTCTGGCTGACATAGACAGCAAAGTCCGCAGCCCTCGGGACACTCTATTTTTTTTCCAATTACATCCGAATAATCAACTTCATAATCAGCCACAAATATCCTCTCCAATGCGTTCTCCACAGAATTCTCCGTCTTGCACCTGTATCTGTCCCCTGATTATGACAGTATCGGGGAAAACAGCCTCCCAACCGGCATATGGTGAGTATCCTGCCTTGCTATGAAGTTTCTTTACATCTATCGTTGACACACTACGCATGTCAAATAACGCCAGATCTGCGTCATATCCAACCGCGATCTTTCCTTTTTTTACATTGAACGCAGATGCAGGTGCCTCGGCACCCATCCTTACCGCCTGTTCCATCGGTATGATGTTGGTCCTTACCATGTTCATTACAATGGGCATCGATGTCTCTACCCCCGGAATACCTCCAGGAGCCGAATCGAAATCCTGGGATTTCTCAGATAACGTATGCGGTGCATGATCTGTTCCAAACATTGTGATCTTATTATCCAAGAATGTCTGAAACAATTTGTCCTTGGTAGCTTTATCTCTTATCGGCGGATTTACCTTGTATTCTGCGGTGGTGTTACGATCTACATCGAAAAACATATGATGAAGCGTTACCTCTGTTGTAAATCCGAGTTCGGATGCCATCCTAATACTTTCTGGATTGGTATTGTGACAGATATTGATCTTCATTCCTTTGTAATGTGCCAGTCTACGTATGGCACTGTATTCTGCCTCTACTGGACGATTCCTTAAATGGTCTCTGCAACATGATTCGGATTCTCCAGATATCATATTATCGTCCTCTGCATGAACACTCAATCTTTTGCCAGTAATGTTAATATCCTTCATAACAGACGCAATCTCGTCATCATCGTTGAGAAGTATCTGACCTGTGGTAGAGCCCATGAATAATTTGAATCCTGCGACCATTGGGGCAAGCAGGCCTACGTGACAACCCGGCGTAACAGCTGCGAACAACCCATAATCTGTATATGCCTTCTTCTTGATGATAGATTTCTTATCCAGAACAGACTGAACATTCACTGCGGGAGGCTTTGTATTTGGCATATCCAATACACATGTTACTCCGCCGTGCACTGCAGCCATGGTACCAGTACCGAAATCCTCTTTCTGTGTCATTCCAGGATCTCTGAAATGTACATGTGGATCCATGAATCCAGGCAAGATTATCTTACTTGTCCCGATATCTATCCTTTCCTCACCGCCACGCACCATTTTTCCTAAAGTAACTATCTTACCATCCTTTATGCCTATCTCTGCATAGGACAATTCACCGTTAATGAACGTCCTTCCTTCGAGTACTAGATCAATATCCATGATTTACTTCCTAACTACTTCTCCACTAGGATTGACCTCTGAGAATATCTCTCCCTGAAATGTCCAGACCCTTGTGCCTTTGTATATCCAAGCACCTCTGTTAAGACCTGCTTTCTCAGAAAGATGGAACATCATCTCCTGTTTATCCCAACCCTGTTCGATGGGTACCTGGGGTAGATACAATCCTTTATACCCTCTGAAATCCATTATGACCCCATCCTTTCCAAGCTCGATCTTATTCAACATCTCATCTACATTGTTGAATTTCAATTCCTTAGGAGGAGTGAGGATCGTCACCTCTACAGTGCAAGCCTTAGCTTCTTCTATCGTCAAATGTGGAAAACGTGGATCGTGACACACAGATAACGCAGAATTCTCCAATGCTTCACGCAGAGAGAGTATGGGCTCAGAATACCCTATACATCCCCTTAGATCCCCAGAGGGGTACTTTAATACTGTAACGAATACGCCACTTTTCTTTGAGAATGATTCCGGAAAATCGACAGTTGTCCTATTACCTTCCGTCCAAAACTCGATGAATTTACGAGCAGCCTTGACAGCTACCACTCCGTCTTTGAGATCCATGGTCAATCAATCTTAACCTTTTTGGTGGTGGATTTCTTATCGCCATCTGTGATGTCCACTTTCTGTGTTTTAGGTTTCTTAGCACAATTAGGATTCACTTTGCAAAAGTTCTTAGATGTCTCATCTTTGATATCTTCTGCTTTGTTCATTGCATCCTTGACCACATCCGGAAGAGGCGCAGCCTTCATCAAAGCATTGATTCCCATGAAAAATTCCAGACCTACAGCCATAAAATGCTTCTGTACATCTGGGTCTGTCAGCATTGTAACAACTCCCTCTGCTACCTCTTTGGTCTTGACCTTCTGATATTCGATGAGCTCTTCTACCCTGTCCTTCTCCTCTTTCAGGGTCTCTTTGGCAAGATCCTTCTGTACCTTGAGCAATTTTTTAATCATTTCATTGTTCTCGCGAACAAATCTCTCTAATTCTGGATCCTCGTATTCGGATTGATCTTTTTTGTCACTCATCTTTATTCCTCCTGAACTTTACAATCAGATGAGAATCTGTGAATTCTGCACCGATCATCTCTGAATCTTTAAAGGTCATCGGAAGGGATACTGTCCTCTTCTGACTTCCTGTGTGTATTATGATAGAGTTGTCCTGCGCCTTAAACAATTCTACATCCTCTTTTTTGACAAACGGCATCTGGACATATAATTTGTCAATATCTCCTTCTGTCTCGAAATGCATAGGACTAGACGTTGCATAAACCTCTATTGGGTCTGAATCCTCGAATATCATATCTGCCATAAGATCCAATGCTTCAGGACCTCTGAGCTCTGTAGGCATCATCTTAGCATACATTATCTTTAACGGATCAAAAGCCTCGTGTATCTCCTGAAGATGCTTTTCCTGTTCCTTCATCTTCTCTTTAAAGTATGCATTCTTCATCGGAGGAAGTATCTTATTTACAATGAGACACTCCACAGTCTTATTGTACAGACACAAATAAGTGTAAGACCGCATGGTCTCGTTTATTGCCATAGTCTCTGGATTTAAAACAAGACGTATGGTCGTATTCTCAGAATCCTCCAGTATGGCCTTTACACGTTGCATATTATCTTTTATTTCTTCAATACTTTGCATAACTTCTTTGGACGGCAACGGAAAATCCAATACCTTTCCTACTGTCACCCTTGCTATAGCCAAGAGTTTTTTCACAGTTCCGAACATCTTCTCTATGTACCAATTAGAAACGTCTGGGAAACTCAATAATCTCAAAGTTTCCCCTGTGGGCGCAGTATCTATGATCACTACATCATATTCTCCGCTGTCTTTGAATTGAAGTACATAGAACAATGCAGCAGCCATTTCCATGCCCGGAAGTATTGCCATTTCGTCTGCAGAAATATCCCCTACACCCTGTGAGAGAAGAAATGCAGAAATGTAATCCTTGATCGCAGACCATTTCGTCCTCATCTCATGAATGATATCTAACTCAAAAGCATCCAGATTCGGACCTACATTACGTATATCCGATGAAAGTTCCACACCGAGGGAATCTCCTAAAGAATGAGCCGTATCCACACTCATAATTATCGTACGATGACCCAACTTAGCCAATCTGCGTGCGGTAGCTGCTGAGACCGATGTCTTACCGACACCACCTTTTCCGTTGTAGATAATGGTCCTCATAAGGAATCCAAATTATATTGTACATATAAAAAATCAGGCTGAAGGCAGAGTCACAATTCCGACTTTCCCCATTTGCTTTCTTCTTCTTTCACAAGAGGCTCGCCGCATTTCTTACAGAATGTTTCTCCTTTTTTAAATTTAGTATAACATTTGGGACAATGATTAGAACTCATCACCTTTCCAACCATAACACGACCGATCTTTTTCCAGAAGAAATATAAAAGAATCACTGCACCTATGATAATAAACAGATATATCGCAATAAGAATCTGCTGTCCCTGTGTGGTATTCGTGTTGAGATTAGAACTGAATAGAAGTTTCGCTATCCAAAACACAATCCATATCGCACTTATCAGCAATCCTGCCGTATCTGCTTTCATAATACCACTTTAGTTCAGTAATCAAGTAATATGTAGAAAAACAATTCGTTATGTAAATTTACACATAAAAATCAGAATACATTCAAATATCTAAAAAAACAAATGCTCTAAACCGACTAGCCAGACAGTAAAAGGAGTGCCGAGGATGGACGGCATTTTTTTCTAAGTCCAGAATCTTGTTTTGATCTTTCTAATTCTTTTGATCGCGTTACATTTGACGCGTTATTGGTTTCACACTCGCTGGTTCACTCTAGAGAGGGGGTGGTTACGGCATAGTAATTTTTCATTTCGTCCGGAACCCCCTTGAAACTTCTTATAAAAAATCTAATGAAAAACTTCGAAAAGAGGTATTAAAATGGTAAATGAAAAAATCAATAATGTACAAAAAGAATTCGGCGTACCTGCCGGCAATGATGTAAAAAGAAAACCAAAGAATGAGAAATATCTTGTTTCCGTTTCCGGAGATGCTACATTCGTTTTAGGATCGGTAGCATGGCCGAAAGAAGGATCCTTGGAAGAGTATGAGGATCCTGAACCTGTTTTCTATGCGAATGCTAGAGGTTACAGCAATAGCAAAGGATTCCCTGTTCAGATCTCTTTATCCGGAGATATCGAGAGCTTGGACAATATGATCAGGTTCTATACTAATGTGAAAGAGTTTGTTCAGAAAACCGGTATCGACATAACTAAGGCCGATTACTCGAAAGATGATCTTGAAGCTGCATTGATTGCCTTCAAACCAAAGAAGTGATCTCCTATGGTAGATTCATTTTCTGTTTTGATAAAATATCGCACGGTATCCGGCGAAAATAAAAGTCGCAAATACAATTTTAGCGACTACATTGCAGCGCATGAATTCTACCATAGAATGACTGCATCGTCAACCGTGTATCAGGTGGATCTCTGTAATGGCAAACATGTGATCTTTACGTGTAATCTGAACTACGAATATTCTAGATCGGGAGAAAATTATCCGGTCTGTACTGTACAAAGTACAATTTTTTGAACGGTGTTGAAATGTCGTTTGATACAAAATATTACAAAAAATCAAAAAAGAACAGAATGATCGTAATTCTGATATCATTGTTGATTGGCTTCGGCGGTCTGTATTATTGCTTGGCAATGGAAGACAGCGCGGGATCCGATGCTAAGCAATGGACGATCTATTCTGATGAAATAAAGATCACGTGTGATGATTCCGGAGCATTCGAACCTGCAAAGGTCGAATGGAAAACAGGATCGGATGTCCACGGATTGACCTTGAGCATGACCTCGGATTACGTTGCCGGTGCAACGACAGTTGTTGCAACTGTTACCGTTTCGGGATTCCTTTACCAAGAGGGTTCTTATTCGGGAACGATCGTTGTTTCTAATG
>JALNYB010000049.1 GCA_023230065.1 Candidatus Methanomethylophilaceae archaeon | reverse complement strand
ATTCTTCAACAAGATCCCAGGTGAGGATCGTACCGATGAGATAATCGCCCATGGAGAGGTCATAGGTGTTATCAGATTCGATATCAAAGAGAATAGTCTGAAGATAGAATTGAGGCAGCCTGGAGCAGATCTCCTAAGAGATATCGCGACGAAGAATGTCGTGATATTCGGAAATATATCGGGACATTTGAAAGGTAAGAGCATTCCTGGAGAGAACATCATCGAGGTGATCGGGGAATTTTCTGAAGGAGATCCGATAATCGTCAAAAAGGCACTGAAAGCAGGTCCAGGTGTTGCTTTGGTAGACAGCTCTGCGATGAAGGTTGCTGAAAAGGCAATAAAGATACGCGATCTGAATGCCAAGGCTGAAATGTGTATCTCTCCGATATCCGATAGAAAAGTATTCGTTAAAGCTAATAAAGATCACATTTCTGCATTGGAAAACATCGCGATCAGTGAGATCCGTACGTTCCTACAGGGAAGGAAAGAGCCGGTCACCGTGTCATTTTCAGGAGGAAAGGATTCTCTAGCCGCTTATGGCATAGCTATCAGGGCCGTTAAGCATCTGGATCTTCTTTTCATCGATACAGGTTTGGAATATCCTGAAACACTTCAGTATGTGAAGGAATTCGCTCAGGATAATGATATCAAACTGCATGTTGCTGAGGCAGGCAATGCGTTTTGGGATAATGTAGGGACATTCGGCCCTCCGGCTAAGGATTTCAGATGGTGCTGCAAGGTATGCAAGTTGGGTCCTATAACCGAGTTGATCGCCAACGACTACGCAAAGGGAACATACACGATCGAAGGTAACCGTGCATTGGAATCATTTTCCCGTTCGAATATTGGACTTGTATCAAAGAATCCGTTCGTTCCCAACCAGATAAACCTCAATCCGGTAAGGACATGGTGTGCTGCCGAAATATGGGCATACATCTGGATGCGCGGATTGAAGTATAATCCGTTATATGAACAGGATTTCGAGAGGATCGGATGTTATCTATGCGCTTCATGTCTTGCATCCGAATGGAGGAACACAGGCAGGATCCATCCAGATAAGTATGTAAAATGGGAAGATCACCTTCATCAATATGCAGAGGGCCGCGGACTTCCAAAGGAATATGTGGATATGGGTTTTTGGAGATGGAAAGTCCTTCCACCCAAGATGAAACTTCTTGCAGAAGGTCTAGATCTCAAGATGGAGCCTACAAAAGGCAACGATCTATCTATGAATATGCTGAAAGGGGCATCACCCTGCACAGCTGGTGGATATTCCATGGAAGCCATTGTTACTGTACCGAGAAATAGGGATTTCTCCTACGTTGAGGATGCAATGAGAGTAATCGGAGATGTGAAGTATTCCTCAGAATTCGAGATAGTGCTTCTGAAGATGCCGATGGGAAGAGCGAAACTTTTCGGCGGGGGCCAAGTCTCAATAGTCGCAGGTAGTGCGAAGGATGCACAATATCTTTTTGAAAGATCGGTAAAAGCATTGATAAGAGCTCAGTTGTGTACAAAATGTGGGATATGTGCAAAAGGATGTCCGACTCATGCTATCAAGATAGTGGATGGAGCACGCGTGGATCCAGAGAGATGCACAAAGTGCGGAAAGTGCGAGAAGTCATGCATGGTCATTCATTATTATGATAAAATAACGAAAGGACAGAATATGTCAGATTCTCGGAGTTGTAGGAACGATCAGTTTTTCAAGAAGAGTAAGTCTTAAAAGTCAAAGGTGCATCTCAAATTCATGGATCTCTTGATGATGATGGCTGCGATCGTCGCGTTCGCGCCCACTCTGGCACTTATGTACATCGTGCTTAGGAAATACACATATCCTGCAGTTGAACAGCCATTCTTTAGCGATCCAGCTTTTTTCGGTCTCTTTACTGTCGGGCTTATAGCAGGGACGTTTTTGTTTGCTGTTTATACATGGATATGGACCTCGATGATCTATGCGATCCTTTTTGCGGCCATAATATGCTTAGTGCTCGTTACGGTTCTGAATCTTAAAAGATTTCACGGCAAATCTGATTCGGTTTTTTACGGATACGGATTGGGATTGGGCGTCGGATGTACAATGGCATTCGGTATGATATTCTATCTGGGAACTGCAATAACCGGTTCGGATATCGGAAACATTGAGATCACAGATTATATAATGTTATTTATAATCGGATTAGGAAACATTTTAATTATCTCCGCTGTGGGAACTATCATAGGAGAAGGTATTGCAAGACTTAGACCCATGGAATTCGCACTCCAGGCCATGATGGCATGTGTTCTGTACTTCGTTGTAACGACACTGGCATATCTCAACAGCGATAACAGTATTCTGTTTTATGCAGGGCTAATCATCGGATTGGTCTTTTCTGCTTCATACTTCTATTACGTAATGTACATCAAACTATCAGAGGTAATTAGAGATGTACTGAAAATGGAAGGCAATAAGCGCAAGGATGTTCCAAGGTGATCATGCACGATATTGACCAAGTTTGAATTCTGATACCAAACAGAGTTCTAACATGGTATTCAGCATTTTATTTGCATTTTTAGGATCTATCTGCTCTATCTCTTTGATGGTGAATGTTCCATATATTTCTGAAAGACCATTCACGAGGACATTGAGTTTCTCGTAGGTGTCGCTACAGTGTTCATATTTGTAAATAAGCGTAGACAGAGGATCGGCATCAATGATGCGATGTTTGTCTTTTTTTTCGGGAGTGAATCCTGAAATCTGTCCTAGAGCCTCTCTTACAACGTTCTGATCCTTGTCTTCGAAAAGAATATGCATATGTCTGTGTTCGGAAGTTGCCCCGCAAAATGGGCATTCTGATGTAAGACATGACAGGTCAGCGATCCTATATCTCTTGCATGTGTTGCAGATAACAACCCCGTACATGTAATCACCGATATTCTGTGAATACCAATGATGCTACGCAGCATCCGTAATTTCCGATAGGGATCCGTAACTCTTCAGTAAGGAAATGTATTTCTCCGAATTCCACATCTCTGATCCTGGACATTTCTTCCATTTTACATCTGAGTTCGGATTTAAGGCATTGTGCGGAGCCATGAAGATGTCCTTCGGCTACATAGCCTCCCTTTCCATCTTTTCTGAATGTGTATGCAATACCAGCTGCGATTACTTCGCCCTCTTTTCCTCTCATCTGAGAGAGTACACAATGGGTGATTGCGCCCATTTCAAGTTCAGGCTTATCAATTCTATTTGCTCCTATTGGGATCACGGATGATACTGCTACTAGATTTTGTTCTGCGATTTCTGCATTTTTTAGTGCGAGATCGAATGCATTCAGATCTGATACTGTGCTTGTTGCTTTACCAGAGGTAATGAAGAATTTGCTTGGGATTAGGTTCATGAGATCATCCGTAGAGCTGTTGACTGCCAGCTGTTTGTTCGTGTTCTGCCTGTGCTTTGATGTTCTTTTTTATTTCCTCTGCCTCTTTGTACAGTGGTTCCTCATCAAGTTTCAGTCCGGGAATTATTTTTGTAAGAGGTTCAAGGACTGTCGCTGCGGATCCTGGATCCGGCAGTGCAGGGTTTGCCGGACACATAAGAACTGTGAGATCCGTGTCGGATCTTTGTCCCTCGAATAATAATAATCCAGTAAGTCCGCGTATCAATCCGTCTTTTAATTCACGAAGGTTAAGCTTTTGTATCTGATCTCTGCTGGCCTGGACGGTTCCACAGGCTATGATGGTGTGGTCATCATCATATTGCGGTACGCCTTCCAATACGATGGTCTTAGTTACTCCGTATTCTTTCAATAATCTAAGGATCGCACGTGCAAGATCATGGCATTGTTCGGGCTTCGGAGAGATTTCTGATGTTATAACCAGTATGTTGGAATATTTTTCCGAGTTTTCCATACTGCATACATAAATGCGTATAGGTGGATATGGGATGCCGTTCTGAAGAAAGGCATACGGTGGAAGATCAGATGCCGTCATGCCTGCGATGACATTCATTTTCAACTCTCTGCTTATGTAACTTGAGAGAATAGATCCGATCAGACCTACACTCGGAAACCCTACGATCGCTATTGAGTTTTCGTATTTTTTCTCGTTATACCTGATAACTTCGAAGTCAGACATCAAACCTAACATATAGCACTAAACTATTAATTTAACGTATCATACCGATGATTATTATGAGTGGAAATAACATTTCATTTGCAAAAACCGATGGCGGAGTCCCAGTTGTTACCGAGTTTATACCCGGCTGTGAAAGTTCAGGATACATGATTGCTGTGGGAACAGGGTCTAGGGATGAATATCCGGAAATCTTCGGGCTTTCCCATTTATTGGAACATGTAGTTTTCAGGGAGACCAAGACGCGTACATCATATCAGATGGCAAAGGAGATGGAAGGGGCCGGAGGAGAGCTCAATGCATTCACAGGCAGGGAATTAACTGCGTTCTACGGTGTGACCATCAAAGAGACCAAGGACGTGGCCAAGGAGATGGTGTCGGATATTGTCGCGAATCCACTTATAACTGATAACGATGTAGATCTTGAAAAGAAGATCGTACTTCAAGAACTCAGCATGATCGAGAATGAGCCAGAGTCATATATTCATGATCTTTTTTCACAGAATCTCTGGAGAGGACACGCTCTTTGTCAAGATGAAGGTGGAAAGATCGAGATAGTCAAAGGTCTCGGATCCAAAGAATTGAAGGAATACTATGATGAGAGATATGGTATACCGAATCTTGCAGTAATTGCAGTAGGAAATGTAGATATCGAAGATACAAAAGCATGGGCATCTGAGAAGTTCGATGGAATGACTGGAAAGAAGGTCATAAAGAGAACTGCACCGCCTATGCCTAAACAGTACTATAAATTCGTGAAGAATAAGTCGGAACACTGTCACACTGGAATAGGTTTTCCAGCGTATTCTCCTGATGATCCGAATCGTACCCCAGCATTGCTTCTTGGAGCAATTCTGGGTTCAGGAACAAGTTCAAGGCTTTTCCAGAACGTAAGAGAGAAGAAGGCTCTTGTTTATTCCGTATATACAGCCGTGGAACAGAACAGTGATTCTGCTGCGATGGTAACATACATGTCATCTACTGATGCGAATGTTGTGGAAGCTGTAGAGACTACCGCAAAGGTCTTCAAAGATATGAAGGACGGCGGATTGGAGAAAGGTGAACTTGACAGAACAAAGAAACTCATCAAGGGAGCTATTGTAAGATCCATGGAGTCTACAGAACATAGGATGTACAGACTCGGAAGAGACTTTATGCTTAATGGCAAATATCGTTCATTGGAAAAACGTCTTCAGGATATAGAGGATGTTACTGAAGAGCAAGTAATGCATGTAGCAGACGATCTGATCAGAGCAGACAGACTCAATATAACCGTTCTAGGACAGGGAAACAGGGATATCAAGAAGTTTGATCCGGTTCAGTTGGACATCTAAGTTCATTCATTATGTAAAGTACGGCATCCTTAGCATGTTCGACAGCAGCGGCCACTTTTTCGGTCATGCTTTCACTCATGGTTTGGATGTCCTCTACTTCTACAGCAACAAATCTGACAGATTCCGGCATTATGTCAGGATCCATATCCCTTCCCATTTTCATAGCTGTTGCAAGATTAACATCGTGTGCAGAAGCCTCTTTTATCGTTGAATCGAAATCTTCAGGATTGAATATCATTACTGTGCCAGGTTTGTATTGATAAGTCTGAATGGCATCTACTATTATCGCGAATCTGTAGCCGTGTATCATAGGAAGGATCTCCAACCCCCCTATTGCTTCTTGCAACGTGTCTACATCGGGAAGGTGTAACTCTTCGATTGCTTCTGCTATTTTCAGGCCTATGGCATCGTCGGTCATAATGGGGCTGCCAAGTCCTATGACCAAGAATCTATTTTGTAATTTATTGCTGGTCATTTCAATTCTCGTCTTTTGGGTGCACAAGGTCTGCAGGTGCATCCGTAGGTATAGATGGTTTTTCGTCGATCGTATCTGCGATGTACATTCTGTCCAACGGAATTGTCATGCACATTCCGCTTTGGGGAGTATTAAGGCCGCCCACTTCTATCGCTGTTTGTAGTACTTCATCCAACTTCGATGTATGAACTACTGTTATGATCATCTCATCCTCTTCTTTCAATGTGATTCCCAGAAGGCCTGCTTTATGTTCATTTGGAATATTACTTCCGTATAGTATCTGACATTTTCCGACGACCTTGTCGGATATGGAAGCCACTACAGCCGTACTGAATCCTTTCCGTACAGAAAGGATAATTAGGTGCATATCTGATTTATATGTCATTTTATCACGAACTTTCTTTGTATTGTTTTCTGCATTTAACTACCCTTATTGCTACTCCTAGAATAGATAGTGAGATAATAGGTGCTAATGCTATCATCGCTATTATTCCGAAACCGTTTATTATGGCATCAGGTCCAGTATATTTTGCGCTGGCCATTCCTATGTACATTGTCATTATTATTGCGACTGATACAGGGCCTGTGGCTACACCGCCAGCATCGTATGTTATTCCGATAAGACTCTTGTCCATTATCCATAATAATATGATGGCAATACCATAAATCGGTAAAATATAATATATTGACATCGCGCCCAGCGACAGTAGATACATTCCTGCACCCACAAACGCAGAGACACCGACAGCCATTATAATCGTTATGAGTTTCTTTGAGAACATTCCTTGAGATGCATTTTCCACTTGGGATCCCAAGATATTCACGGCAGGTTCCGAGATCATAACCAAGAATCCAAGTATAATACCGATTGCAAGGACGACCAGATTACAATCGTTATTGATCAGATATATTCCGAGATTTTTTGATACGGGCATGAATGCCGCATAAATTCCTGTAAGGAATATTATCATTCCAAATGATGCCATCAGGATACCTATCGTCATTATCCTGAAGTCTCTCCAAGAGTATTTTAGGAAGAATTTCTGGAATATGGCGAATATCGCATATAGAGGAAGTACGGCTGAAAAGACGTCGATTGTATCTTCAAACATCTCTCCTAGTATGCTGCCTCCTATGTTGATAGTCGATTCGCTGGCTATTATAGCATCAGATGCCATATTGGCGGTAGTGGACGTATCGATCAGCAATCCATATACGAGTACTGTGATCACTGGCCCTATGGATGCCAATCCGACCATTCCGAAACTATCCAGATCTGATCTGGAGGCAACCACCGAACAGATACCGAGACCTAATGCTATGAGGACAGGTATTGTCATAGGTCCAGTGGTGACACCTCCGGAATCGAAAGCGATACCCATGAATGTATCGGGGGTTAAGATCGCTAATATGATTATGACAAGGTATCCGATGGTCAGTAGAAGGCGCAGGGATATATGTTTCAATATTCTCAATGCGGCAATCACAAGAAAAACAGCTACTCCTGTAGCAATAGCTAGCACAAGCGCGGTCTGATTCACTGTCGGATAAAGGTCTGCTACCATCCATGTGAACACATTCACATCCGGCTCTGCTATGGTTATCGTAAAACTTATAACGATTATGACGCCGATTATGAATAGAATGGAGTTCCTTTTTGGCATCTGTGATCCTATGGCAACCCCCATAGGCATTATACCTATATCCACTCCGCGTAAGAACAATGTGAATCCGATAATCACCAAAATACAGCAGACCAGGAAGAAGAAGATGTTCGAGATGTCTGGTTTAAGGAGTAGTATGTAAAGTACGAACAACAGGATCACAATCGGGACGGTTGTTTTGACGACCTCTCCAAATTTTAGTTTAAAATCCATGCATTCTCCGAACAGGTATATCTTTGGGTCTATTAAATCATTATTTCCGCATCATACAAAACCTATTCTATGTTATGTGCGATTACACATAATGTGGATCTCACCGTAAGAACGGAACAAAACATAAATGGGCACATCGTCACGAACCGTCAGTTAGAGGTATTGGTTGCTGTTGCTGAAAAAGGAAGTAAGACAGCTGCGGCGAGGGCGCTAGGAATATCTGTACCGGTCGTTCATAGGTATATCCAGATAATAGAGGATGCCGCAGGTACTTCAATAACCAAATCCACGCCCGCAGGTACAATACTGACTGAAGAAGGCAGGAGAATAATAGAAACTTTCACATCTATGGAATTGAGATGTTCTGATGATCATCCCTTTACTATATGTTGCAGTCCTGTAACAGAAGACCTCATGATGTCAGTTCTGTCTGCATTGAAGATGATGGATGTAGAGTTGGTCATATCTGATGATAGGCACAATCTCAGGATGATGAAAGAGAATCTTGCTGATTTTGCGATAATCGACGATCCTCTGTATCTTTTCGATGGAGATGAGTTTGAAGGTATCGAGATAGGATACATGGGAATGGTCCTCGTAGATAACGGATCTTCATTCATACGTTACAGGTATGGTGCACAGAGGGTTGCATATATGTTTCTGGATACCATGGGAAGAAGTTATTCTGTGGATTCAGAGACATTCTCTCTTCCCGAACTATTGGGATCCAATAAGAGTTTTTTCGTCGATGAGTTTTTGTTGATCAGAAAGGGATTAAGGATGAAAAGTGCTGTCGATCCTAAGATTTTAAAGCATGCTATAACTGCTATCTACCGTAAGGAAACCAAGATAGTTTCCAAACTTGTAAAAGCATTGTTAGCTAGGCACATCAAATAATGTATTACCTTAAACGGTAATATCAATATATACCAATCTTCAGATTTTAAATACGTTAACTGTTTTGTGCCTCATAGGTGAATATTACGGAGATAAAGCCAAATCCCGAATTTGAAGCAGAAATTGTAGCCGCAGGTGGCGAAGATGTTAAAATGTGTTTCCAATGTGGAACATGCACAGCCAGCTGTCCTTCAGGAAGGCGCACATCATATAGAGTCAGAAAGCTCATGAGAATGGCGCAGCTTGGGCTCAAAGACCAAATAGTCAACAGTGAGGAACTCTGGGAGTGCAGCACATGCTACACCTGTGTAGAGAGATGTCCCCGTTCAGTTCCGATCGTCGATGTTGTAATAGCATTGAGGAATATTGCAGTTGCAGAAGGTCACATATATGACAACCACAAGAAGACCGCAGCAAGCTTCTACAAGACTGGTCACACGGTTGGAATCAATGATAAGATAAAAGCACTCAGAAGCTCAATGGGT
Source organism: Candidatus Methanomethylophilaceae archaeon (assembly GCA_023230065.1). Taxonomy (GTDB): domain Archaea; phylum Thermoplasmatota; class Thermoplasmata; order Methanomassiliicoccales; family Methanomethylophilaceae; genus JALNYB01. Next base: position 447 of record JALNYB010000049.1, on the reverse strand, counting down.
CTTCCTGAGATACCGCCCACAGTACTTTCCAACAAGAAAGCAATGGAAGATGTGGACAAGATCCTGAAAGCAACAGGATTTAACAAGATCGTGGAGTGATATTAATGGCTAAATACGCATTTTTCTTAGGTTGCATAGCACCACTCAGATATCCGGGTCTGGAGAAATCTACCCGTGTTATATCTGAAAGGCTCGGACTCGAACTCGTCGATATTCAGGACGCATCATGCTGTCCTGCACCGGGAGTTATCAGAGCATTCAGCAGAGACGCATGGCTTGCAGCAGCAGCGAGGAACCTTGCTCTTGCAGAGAAAATGGGACTTCCCATAGTCACCATCTGTAACGGATGTTACGGGTCACTCTTCGAGGCCGCACACGAGCTCAATAACAACGCCGATAAACTTGCAGCAATCAACAAGATCCTTGCAGAGATCGGAATGGAGTACA
>JALNYB010000048.1 GCA_023230065.1 Candidatus Methanomethylophilaceae archaeon | reverse complement strand
TTGAAGCCGAACATGAAAGTAATCTTCGAGCCATCACACATTCAGGGAGAGGTAAAATCTATCGAGATGCATCACGAACTGTTGTCCCAGGGACTTCCCGGAGATAACGTAGGATTCAACGTTCGTGGAGTTGCAAAGAACGATATAAAGAGAGGAGATGTCGCAGGACCAGCAGATAACCCGCCGTCAGTCGCAAAGACCTTCACAGCGCAGATCGTGGTTTTGAACCACCCGTCCGTTATCACAGTAGGATACACACCTGTATTCCACTGCCACACATCACAGACCGCATGCAGATTCGTTGAGCTCGTAAAGACCATCGACCCTAAGACCGGTACTGCAAAGGCAGAGCATCCTGATTTCCTCAAGACTGGCGACATCGCAGTTGTAAAACTCGAGCCTACCAAACCACTGGTCATCGAGACTGCAAAAGAGTTCCCTCCTCTCGGAAGGTTCGCTATTCGTGATATGGGACAGACCGTTGCTGCAGGTATGTGCATTTCAGTCGAGAAGGCATAAGCCTTTTCTTCCTAATTGAAGGATTGAAAATGTCACAACGTGCAAGAATCTCTCTCAGCGGTACCGACCCTGCAAAGGTCGATAACGTCTGCGCTCAGATCAAAGGGATCTCCCAGAGAACTGGAGTAGACATCCGCGGACCCATACCGCTTCCTACAAAGAAGCTTAAGGTTCCATGCAGGAAATCACCTGATGGAGAGGGAAGCGAGACATACGATCGTTGGGAAATGCGTATCCACAAGAGACTCATCGACCTCGATGCTGACGAGCGTGCCCTCAGGCAGCTCATGAGGATCCAGGTTCCAGATGGGGTCAATATTGAGATCGTACTTCGTAGCGCATAAATTCCTTAAAATCAATTCAGTATTATCTGCCTGAGCCTATGGTTCGGGTAGATAATATCAGCTTTTTTCATTTTTGCTATTGTTCGGTGTAATTTATTTTGAATATTTCAGTAAGTTATTTACGCATAGGTTCAATCACATGGTCATTGGAATGATGATCATGAGAAGTGATGTCGTAAGGAAAGGAATCGAAAGCGCTCCGGCAAGAAGTTTACTGAGAGCAGACGGATTGACAGATGAAGATTTTGAGAAGCCATTTATCGGCATCGCAAATTCTTGGAATGAGATCGTCCCTGGACATATTCATTTGAATGAGATCGTAGAAGCTGTGAAACAAGGCATCATCGAAGCAGGGGGAAAGCCATTCGTATTCGGAGTCCCTGCAATATGTGATGGTATTGCAATGGGTCACAACGGAATGAGATATTCACTCATATCAAGAGAGGTTATTTCCGACTGCTGTGAGGTTATGGTAGAAGGTCACGCACTCGATGGATGGGTAGGTATTACTAATTGTGATAAAGTCACACCTGGTATGCTTATGGCAGCCGGAAGGATGAATGTACCTGCATTAATGGTAACCGGTGGTGCAATGGAAGCGGGACACAAGGGAGACGAATCACTCGATCTTCAATCTGTGTTCGAAGCATTAGGTTCATATTCAGCAGGAAAGGTTAATGAAGAGTATGTGAAATCTATCGAATGTGCAGCATGCCCAGGAAGGGGAAGTTGTTCAGGACTTTTCACAGCAAATTCAATGGCCTGTCTTACAGAGGCATTAGGACTAAGCCTTACAGGTTGCGGAACATCTCTCGCAGTTGATAAAAAGAAACTAGAGATTGCGAAAGCTACTGGAAAACGTATCGTAGAACTTGTTCTTAAGGATATTAAGCCTCGCGACATAGTTACCGAGAAATCGTTCCATAATGCAGTATGTGTAGATATGGCCATCGGTGGATCCACAAACACAGCACTTCATATTCCTGCCATCTCAAAGGATTTTGGATGTAACGTCACACTTGATACATTCGATAAAATCTCAAGAGAGGTACCACACATAACAAGTCTCAGGCCTGCAGGATTATTCACCATCCGTGATCTGGATAATGCTGGAGGAATTCCTGCAGTATTGAACAGGATCCAGAAATTTTTGGTAGATGCGTCATCTGCAAGTGGAAAGAGCATCCTTGCAATAGCAAAGGAAGCAGAAGTCAAGGATGAGAACGTTCTCAGATCTATTGATAATCCATATCATTCGCAGGGAGGTATCGCTATTTTAAAAGGAAATATCGCACCTCAGGGGTCTGTTGTTAAACAGGCAGCTGTAAGTCCAAAAATGATGAAATTCACTGGAAAAGCAAAGGTATTCGATTCAGAGAAAGAGGCAACAATGGCTATAATTTCGGGAAAGATCGTTTCCGGAGATGTTGTTGTTATTAGATATGAGGGTCCAAAAGGAGCACCAGGAATGCCCGAGATGCTTTCTCCTACAAGTTTGATCATGGGAAGAGGTCTTGGAGATTCAGTTGCACTTATCACAGATGGAAGATTCTCAGGAGCTACTAGAGGGGGAGCAATCGGTCATGTTTCACCCGAAGCATATGAAAAGGGTCCCATTGCGGCACTTCAGGATGGAGATATTATCGATATAGATATTCAGAAAAGGGTTCTTGAAGCAAGAATATCCGATGAAGAAATGAAAGCACGTCTTGCTAAAGTCATCATTGTAGATCGTCCCGTCACGGGTGTACAGAAAAAATACAGACAGTTGGTCACCAACGGTGCCAATGGTGCGTATTTGGAATAAACATTTAGAGAGTTCACAGGATTTTGTGTGAACTCTCTCGTTTTTCTTTTACAATCCTCTTTGAATCTGATCCGCTATCACCATTGCGGTAACTGCTTCTACAACGATCGCTGCCCTGGGAACAATGCATGGATCGTGTCTTCCTTGAATGATCAGTTTTGCATTTTCTGATTTTGTCAGATTAACAGTGTCCTGTTCTTTTCCGATTGATGGAGTTGGTTTGAAGATTGTACGGAAAACCATCGGCGCTCCGTCACTCATTCCGCCTAGAATGCCGCCCATATTATTGGTCTTCATTTTGACACCATCATTGTAATAGAATGGATCATTGCTTTGAGAACCTCTCATTCTAGCAAGTTCGAATCCTTTTCCGAATTCAATTCCTTTGCAGGCCGGAATTCCGAACACTGCTTTTGCGATTTCTGCATCGAGCGCTTCGAACCAGATTCCTCCAAAGCCTATTGGAAGTCCCGTTGTTATGCATTCTATTACGCCACCAACGCTGTCCATATCTTTTGATGCATTCAAGATCTCTTCAGTCATAGCATCATTAAGTGTCTGGTCACAAGCCCGAGTGGGATACTTTTTAGATATCTTTGCATCAGCAATGTTTCTTTCTTCTGTATCTTTCACAGATCCAATAGATCTTGTAAATGCTGAGGTCGTGATACCAAATTTTGAATTGAATTGTTTTACAATACTTCCCCCCGCGACAATCGCTGCGGTAAGCCTTCCTGAAAATTGTCCTCCGCCACGTATATCGTGTTCATTGAACTTTACCAAAGCAGGAAGGTCTGCATGTCCGGGACGGGGTGTTTCAATGAATTTAAGATATTTAGAGCCGTCAGTGTTCTGATTCGGAATCAAGAACAGTATGGGATTTCCATCGGTTTTTCCATTATATAATCCTTGAACGAACTCTACTTTATCATCTTCTGACCTGGGGGTTCCGATGCCTGCAGACGGTTTGCGTAACTGCATATCTTCGGAGATAAGGTTTTCATTTACTGTCATTCCTGCTGGGATACCTTCCAAAATTCCTCCGATATAGGAAGAATGACTTTTTCCAAACAATGAGAATTTTACCCTCTCTCCCAGTTGATACATCTTCATTCCTCGATTACTTTCATTCCTAGTGTTTTCATTTGATAAATGAATGCAGGATATGATACTGCACAGCACTCTGCATTCTCCATGATAACAGGTCCCTCGCAAGAAAGTGATGCAACCGCCGCTGCCATCATGATTCTATGGTCGCCTTTGTTGTCGATGAATCCTCCAGTTAGTTTCTCTTTTCCACGAATTATGCAGCCATCATCCGTTGCTTCTATGTCCGCTCCGATAGTTTTTAGCATATTTACTGTGGTTTCAATACGATTGCTCTCTTTTAGTTTAAGTTGTGGTGCTCCGTATAACCTGCTTGTCCCATGTGCGGTAGCTAGAAGTGTTGCAACAATCGGGAAAAGATCAGGAATTGCTCCCATGTCAAGTTCTATGGCTTTCAATGAACTCATCTCGACGGCAATATTTTGTCCGTCAATGTTCATTTGAACGCCAATCATTTTTAGGATATCAATGATACGACGGTCTCCTTGAGGGTCTGTCATATCTAATGAAGTTACAGTGATTTTTCCGTTAAGAGCTCCTGCGACAAGCATGAATGCTGCTGATGAGAAATCCGCGGGAATCTTAAAATTATGAGGTTTATATCCAGAGTTTCCGTGTATTGAGTAGATATTGTCATTCTTATTTGTGTGGACTCCGAAGTTTTCCATCATCTTCATTGTGACATCAAGATATGGTTCAGAGATCATTTTACCTGTGATTACGATCTCGGAATCTGCAGAGAGCATAGGCGCCGTCATAAATAATGCAGTAATGAATTGAGAACTTATTCCGCCATCGATTGTAACCTTTCCACCTCTATTGTATCCTTTTACTGTGACTGGAGGTTTTCCATTATTAGAAGTGCATTCTACACCGCACTGGCTCAATGCATCCAGAAGAGGCTCCATGGGTCTTTTTTGAAGTGATTCATCACCGGTGATCTCAATTCTTGTATTGAACATAGATGCAAGTCCTGTGAAGATACGCATAGTAGTTCCTGAGTTGTCTGTGTTGATGACTTCAGATGGTGCATGGAGTTTTCCTCCGTCGATGATGATCCTATCACCTTCTATAGTGATTTTTGCACCAATGGCCTCACACGCGTGTATCGTAGCCAGAGTGTCATTAGATAACAGTGCATTGGACATTATGCTGTGACCTTGAGCTAGAGACCCTAAGAATATTGCACGGTGTGTATAGCTTTTGGATGATGGAGGTGTGATTATTCCTTCTAATTTTCCTCCGCAGAAACTTATTTTCATTTATTGGATCTCCTGGTGGTCGTTTTGATAACATTTGTAAGTTTTGTTCTTTCCAGGAATGATTCTGTTCTTCCTTTGTTAAGGATTATCGCTATTGCAGGCCCGGAACCGGACATACCTGCGCCTAGCGCCCCATATTGAAGGGCCATATCGGCAACAGAATTATCAACACCTGATGTTTCGGCGATTATATGGCCATTCATGGTCATTGCCTTACACGGATATGTTTCGGCAAGGCTTAATGCAGTCTCTATCAGAGGTGCGATAGTTTTTAATTTATCAATAGGAACCGTATGTTTTTTGATTTTCTCGTTTGGAACATATATTACAACATCCCAATCTTCGATATCTTTTTGGATTATGATCTCGTCTTTAGTGTTATCGGTGATGACAAGTCCTCCTAGTTGACATCCGCATGCATCATCGAATGAACCTGTCACAGTTACACCGGCTTCTCTTGCGCAGTTCACACCAAGTCTTATCATATCGACTTCATTCATCGTGAATTTGTTTTCAATGAGAACGGCAGAGATTATGGCGTTGCAGGCAGAACTGGAGCTCTTTAATCCTCTTGAGACAGGAATTTCTGAGTTGATTGTGAGTGTCCATCCTTTTGGTTCTTCTTTTCTCATCAGTTTGTATGTTTCTCTGACACATATTTCTGCCATTTTGGTATCTTCGTTGGGGTCGTTTTTTATATAGACCATTCTAGAGATGCCTTCAATAGCGAATCTTGCTTCTGTTTTGAGATTCACACCGATGGTGGCGCCTATACCGACAGGCATTGCGTTTATGACCGTGATTGCTCCATATGATATTCCTATTCCCGTCATTCTAACACTCTTCTCATTATTTCGAATTGATCTTTCTGACCTGTCCAAAGTTCGAACGAGGCAGATCCCTGACCGGCAAGCATATCTGTTCCTGAAACCGTTTTTGCTTTGACAGAAGATGCTTTTGCAAGTATCGGAGTTTCGTGGCCGTAGACCATGTCGAAGACAGTATGGTTCTTAGACAGATGTTCTAACCTAATAGGGTATTCTCCATTATCATACATTCCTATAGGTGTGCAGTTTACAATCAGATCATGCATATTTATCGGAATCGAATTTCCGGGTTTATATTCACAATCGATATCATCTGCAAGTTTTTTTGCTGTTATGGAATTTCTGCCGGTTATTGTTACACGACATCCTTTCTTTTTAAGAATGAATGCGCAAGCTCTGGCTGCTCCTCCGGAACCTAGGATGAGCGCTCTTTTACAACTCGTATCAAAATGGGATATTTCCAATGCTTTTTCAATGCCTTTGACATCTGTATTATATCCTTTCAATTTACCGTTATCATTTACGATAGTATTCACGGCGCCGATCGTTCTTGTATCATCATCAACGGAATCCAATTGTTCCATGATGTCTTGTTTGTATGGTATAGTGACGTTAATTCCTCTGATATTGTATTCACGAATGACATCACATGCATTTTCTAGATTATCAGAATCGAATTTCAAGTAGATTCCGTTGATTCCAGTGTTTTTGAACGCAGCATTATGCATCGCAGGTGACATGGATTTAGACAGTGGATGGCCGATCAATCCCGTGATCATGCAATCATCACCCAGTTCTTTCATCTGGGTCACGCTTAGTTGACCTGGTGCTGTAGGTTCTCCGACATATCCAAAAGTGAATTCATTTTCAAGAATGTTTTGTCTTATTCTGGTTATAGTTCCGAGTTCATTCATTCCTAGGATGACATGTCTTTTTTTTAGTGATGTTGCTGCCTTCCATATGTTGTGGAGGTCCTTGAACGATTTAACTGAAAAGGCACCTTTGGAGATATCAGAATCCATCTTATTCAGAATGGATAATATATCTTCTGCATCAGGTGTTCTTTCGAAATCATGATGAGAAGCCAAGATAGTAAGTTTCGAAGAAGGTCTTTTTTCCTCTCCGATATCCAGCATTCCAGAATATCCATGTGGAAGAATGGAAAGATCGATATTTCCACGATATGTAACAAGTAATTCTTTGTTCTTTATGTCGGGTATTTTACCCAAAAGGTCTAGACGTATCTCTACCATATCTGCTGATTGGATCCTGTCTTTTTCTGAACAGGAACTGAGGGATGCGCAAACTTTCATCATATCTCTCTGATGGTCTCGTCTATCTTCATTCCGAAGTGACGCCCCCCCGACTCCAATTTGGCGAATATCTTATCGCTCTTTTTGATTTTAGAGACGGAGATGGAACCGTTCGGGCCAACCAGCTTTACGGTTTCGGCGTTCTGGAGGATGGTTGTGTATGTGTTTTTTCCATCAGTTGCTTCCAACAGTAATAAAGGTCTTTGTTCGATCTTGCATCTTCCGACGCTCGATGATCTTGTCTTTCCTTTGGAATTGACAAGTACCAACGGTTCTCCTGATTTAAGTTCGGAAAGGTATCTAGTCTTTCCTTCAGGACCTAGGATATATGCATGGACAGCTCCGGCATTGACTCTAAAGGGTCTGGCTGAAACGTATCCGTTGTCCTCGCTTTCTGATTGAACAAGGAATAGACATGATGCTGTAGAACCTATGAGCATACCTTCGCCGGGGTTCATCATTGATATTGTATCCACGCAGACCCTGTCGCCCATTTCGATCTTTTTGATAGAGATGACATCCAAAGTATCAAGGGAGATATCAGCGGAGTTTTGACTGAGTTCTGAGAACTGTCTCACTTCATCACCTGATCCGACATCGATGACGACTCCGTCCACACCTTTCTCAAGTGTATTGAGATAAAGTTTGGCCTGTTCTTTATCCGATGCACAGGCGAATATCTTAGTCTCGGTCTTATGAAATTTGGCTATCATGTTTTCTAGCGGAATGATAGTCCAATCGGAAGTACCGAGAATGACGGTCTTGCATTTTCCCGCAAGTGCCAATGCTTTTGTTTGATCGTCAGGATTCTTAAGCTCAACGAGTTTCACGTTTCCAGTGATCTCATTATCTGTGTTGTAAAGTAAAGTGACATTTCCGAATGATGAGAAATCAGAGTCCTCAGGCCTTACGATAGCAGTGGTGATACCGCATTCCAAGGCATTTATGACAAGGTCTTTCCTTTCTGCTTTATCATCTAAGACATCAGCTCTTATCCAGAGTTCTTTGCTCATGATATCAGTTCCTGATGATCTTGTAGGCTTCTTCTACGGTCGCACCGTGGAGGACTATTTCGGAGATAGCTTTTGTCATATGCATGACATCCTTATGTTGGAACACATTACGTCCAATCGAAACACCATGTCCACCGGCTTGAAGTGAATCATAGACCATATTGAGTATGTCAAGATCAGATTTCATTTTGGGTCCGCCTGCTATGACCACCGGTGCTAATGCGCCTTTGACTACGGTCTTGAAGGAATCAATGTCTCCTGTGTAACTGCATTTTACTATATCTGCTCCGATTTCGGTTGCAACCCTTGCTGCATGAGCAATAGCTATAGGATCGTATGAATTTGTGATCGCGGGTCCGCGTGGGTATGCCATCGCTATGAGAGGCATTCCCCAGTCTTGGCACTCTTTTGATACTCTTCCAAGATCTCCAAGCATGTCTGATTCGGTCTCAGCACCAACATTGATATGCACAGAGACTGCATCTGCACCGATTTTCAGTGCTTCTTCTACACTTGCTACGAGTACCTTACTGTTGGATGTTACACCAATATCAGTTGAAGCCGATAGATGGAGTATGAGTCCGATATCACGTCCGCTTGTACGGTGGCTAAAACGGATAAGACCCTTGTGCATGAGGACGGCCGTTGCTCCGCCGTTAGCTACATCGTCAACAGTCTTTTTCATATCGATAAGTCCTTCGACCGGTCCAATAGATACGCCATGATCCATTGGAACGATAACACAGTTGCCTGAGGTCCTATCGACGATTCTTTCCATTCTTATGCTTTTTCCGTACATTTTCAATCATCTCCAAGAATTATCTCGAAAGATAATCCGTTGTTTCGTGATTGGATAGCTTATCTGAGCGAAAGATATATATTTTGTTGCTAGTTCCCCTTCTTAGTGGGCTGGTAGATCAGCTGGAAGATCGCTTGCTTTGCAAGCAAGAAGTCGCGAGTTCAAATCTCGCCCAGTCCACCATTTTGTCTGGCTATACCTTGTTTCTGCCCCAATTTTGGACATTCCGAATTTTGCCTAGATATTTCCGAGAAATACCTATCATACAGAGTTGCCCCGTTGTTCAGGTCGTCCATCGTAAGCCCTAGGTATTTGACTATGGCCTTAACATCGGCATGACCGAGTAAGGAGGATATAGTCGCGAGGGGAACAACTGCTCTATACCACATCCGCGCACAAGTCTTATGGAATGTGTGATTGGATACGGAACGTTAGATATCTGAATGGGCGCAGACATTCTTAACGAGATTGTCCATGAACGTTTTTCCAGATTTACGAGTTCTATGTCTCGGAATCATCAACAGAGGACGGTCAGAATATGGATCAGTAAAGATACTATTTCTGAAAGCCATTTAATCCGAAAAGACTATCAAAGAATCATTCACAAAAAGCGTTGTTCTTATTATTCCATTAAAAAGTGAC
>JALNYB010000047.1 GCA_023230065.1 Candidatus Methanomethylophilaceae archaeon | reverse complement strand
CCTCTGGTCTGTTGAGTTTTTCATACAGATACTTGTAATCTTGATAATCCATGTTAGATCACTGTGATTTGAGATTGATACAGAGGTCTTTGACAGCTTTGATGACAACATCCTGCACCATCGACGTAGGTGGGCAGTATGCGTTTTCAGAACGTACGATGAAATCTTCTGCTGTTACGCCTTCGATGGCTGCCGAGGTCAACCAGTTGATGCGACCAGTAGCTTCCTCGCCCGCGATGATCTGAGCTCCGATTATCCTATGTGTCGTTTTGTCTGCTAATACTTTTACAATAAGTTCTTTTCCGCCAGGATAATATCTCGCGCGTGTAAATCCTATCGCTTTTCCTATTACGACTTCGATACCATACCATGATGCAAGCCCCATGGAGAGCCCCGTTCCTGCAATCTGTTTATCGCCTATCACGCTGACCCATGGGCTAGCGACTCCGCCAAAGTGTACTTTTTCTCCTGCTGCGTTTTTTCCTGCAACAATTCCTTCTTTTACCGCCGTGGATCCGAGTTGGCTCATTGTGGGGCCAGGCATAATTGCGGACTGACATTGAATAACATCTCCCGCTGCGAAAATATCAGGAACAAGGCGTCCTCTTTTGTAAGTCTGAAGCGTAGGTGCTACTGCGAGAGCCCCTAATTGTCCGACATCTAGTCCCAATTGTTTGGCGATATCTATATTGGCACGTACTCCAGTTGCAAAGATGATCATATCGCATGGATATTCTAGTCCGGCTGCTGTTACGCTGGATACTCTTTCAGTTCCATTTACTGCCTGGATGGGTGCTTTCATGATGAACCTGACACCTTTATTTTCAAGGTATTTTTGTATTGGGTCTGCCATATCTTTGTCTGCGATACGGGGAATGACCTGGTCCATCATTTCGATGACAGTAACATCTTTTCCGAGGTTTATGAGTGCAAGTGCAATTTCTAATCCGATGACACCTGCTCCGCCGATAACAACTTTTTTTGCATCTTTGAGGGCATTTTCAATATTTTTGCCGTCTCTGACAGTTCTTACAATGAATACTCCCTTGAGATCGATTCCCTGTATAGGTGGTATGAAGACCTTTCCGCCTGTTGCAAGGACTAGTGAATCGTAGTTGTAGGTTTTTCCGTTGGCGGTTACTGTTTTAGCAGTATCGTCCACAGATTCTACTTTTGTTTTTATCAATACGTCAATGTTCTTTTCTTTGGCATAGAAATCCGGTGTGTGCATGATAATGTCTTTCCACTCGGTTTTTCCTTCGAGGACCCAGGGGATGACACAGGGAGAATATGCTATGTCCTCATCTTCGGTGAAGACGGTAATGTTTGCTTTAGGATCTGTTGCCCTAGCGGTGGAAGCTGCAGTCATTCCCGCTGCTCCCGAACCAATGATGATAATGTTCTTAGCCATATGGCTTACCTGTTTGAGTGATTAGACAAACACTTATTAATGTTTCTTTGCGCGTATAAAGGTATGAGTATGAGGTAGAGCTTGCGATTAAGAAGGATTAACTATCAGAATTACGTGCCCGTTGATGTTATAACGGACGGTCAGGCCAAATGAAGGAGAAAAGATCACCCTCGCAGCTTGAAACACTGTGGAAAGAAAAAGACCTTGTGAATGGTAAGATATCAGATACTCTTGTCATGATCATGCGTACCAGCGGATGTTGCTGGGCTAAGACAGGTGGATGTACCATGTGTGGATACAGACAGGCATCCATAAGCAGCATAACAGAGGATGATCTCAATAGACAGATAGATCAGGCTCTTTCAAAATATGAAGGGGAGCCGTTCGTCAAGATTTACACATCTGGAAGTTTCCTAGACGAGAAAGAGATTCCTATCTCCATAAGAGATAGAATATTCGATGAGTTCTCAGACTGTGGACGCATATTGGTAGAGAGTCGTCCTGAATTTGTTACGAACGATGTTCTTAGTACATTACCTAGATCATTAACTATTGCATTGGGATTGGAGAGTTCCAATCCTGATATTCTTCGTACATCCATTAATAAAGGATTTACGGAACAAGATAGTAAGAGGGCCGGAATGGCCATTAAAGATGCAGGTTTGACAGTAAGGACATACTTGCTTTTGAAACCATTGTTTATTACGGAGTCGAAGGCCATAGAGGATTCAGTCAATTCTGCAAGGTTTGCAGATCCTTTCTCGGATGAGATATCTGTCAATCCGATCAACGTTCAGCGCGGTACATATGTTGAACGTATGTGGAAGAGAGGGGAGTTCAGATCACCATGGATATGGTCTCTGATAGAAGTATTAAAACAGTTATCTGGAACAGTTAATGCGCGTCTGATGTCATCGCCTTCCGGAGGAGGTTCTCAGAGAGGTGTTCATAACTGTGGCATATGCGACAGGGCAGCTCTGGATGCAATAGAGAAATTTTCATTCACTCAGGACCCAAAGGATCTGGAGGTTACATGTGAATGCAAGGATCTGTGGAAACGTTATATGGAAGCAGAGGAGTTACTGGGTACAGCAACGGATCTCGACAGAGGGTTTGACAACGACCTAATGATTAGGAAGTGAAAAAATGGATTATGATATTAAGAAAGGATGGTTCAAGAATATTGAAGGCGGTCTTTTAAAAGACCTTATGAAAGAGGTTTTTGGCAATGTGTCAGAAGAAGGAGATTTGCTTGTTTCTTCCTATGGTGTTTTGGCCTCGATCAAGGTCAAGATAATTGCGAAAGATAAACTCGATATTGTCACAACAAACAAGACCGGGGCTATGATGGATGCAGATATCCTCGATAGTAAGAGGAAGCTCAATGTATTTGCGGAGAAAGCTACAGGTTTCGATGCAAAAGCTCGCATGAAGAGAGCTCAGGCAAAAGCCAAGAAAGGCGAGTAAACTTTTTCTCCTGGCCCATTCTTTCTCCCTTATATTAGGTGTACAGTAGTCTTTAAATATGGGTCGGGTATACCATTTCTTAGATTGGACAACTATTGTCTGACCAGACGCAATGGGCAATGCACTCGTATCCCAAGTTCAACTCATATCGAAATTTTTCGAGATGAATACGGCGTCACGGTCGGAACATCAAGACGTTCGTCGAAATACATTGCGAGGTTAGCGAAGATACCCTCACAGGCATGTGTGAAATATGTCACAAAGAAGACGTCCAAAGAGAGGATCTAGGGCATATGGTCCTAGGAAGAGAGCGCAGTCGCAGACACCAAGGCTCGACTCGTGGCCAGAGATCAGCGGAGCCCCTAAAATTCAGGGATTCGCAGGTTATAAGGCAGGAATGACACACGCATTCGTCGTGGACAAGAGAGTTAAGAGTACCACTTCCGGAATGGAATTACAGGTTCCCGTAACAGTTATCGAAGTCCCTCCGATGAAGATTGCAGCAGTAAGATTTTATGAGAATAGCATTGTCGGTCTGAAGACCGCAGGCGAAGTTTGGGCACAAGACCTCGAACCACTCCTGTCGAAGAGACTGAATGTTCCGAAGAATCACACTGAGGCTTCCTTTGAAAGATACAACGACCTCGATGTTGAGGATGTTCGTGTTCTTGCATACACCCAGCCCAAACTGGTAACGGGAGTACCCAAGAAGGTCCCCGACATCATGGAGCTCAGAATCGGTGGCGGAACAATTCCTGAGAGGATTGCTTATGCTAAAGGAATTCTCGGCAAAGATGTAGTAGTTACAGATTTCGCTGTGGAAGGTGCGTTCATAGATGTTATTGCGATCACAAAAGGAAAGGGTTTCCAAGGAGTTACCAAACGTTGGGGAGTCAAGCTTCTGTCCCACAGGAACAGCAAGCACCGCCGCGGAATCGGTAACATGGGTCCAAAGAGACCTGGATATGTAAGAAGCACAGTTCCAGCATCAGGTCAGATGGGATATCACCAAAGGACCGAGTGTAACAAGAAAGTAGTTAAGGTAGGAACAGAAGGAGCTGAAGTCAACCCCAAGGGTGGTTTCATCAACTACGGTGAGATCAGGAACGCATACGTTCTTGTAAAAGGATCCGTACCCGGACCTACAAAGAGACTTATCAGATTCAGAGATGCAACAAGAGCACCTAAGAAGGCAGATACATCGGCACCTGATGTCACATATGTATCTACCGAATCCAAGCAGGGGGCATGAAGTAGATGACACAGACAAATGTTTATTCTGTCAAAGGAGAGGTCTCCGGAACAGTCGATGTCCCTGAAGCATTCTCTACCCCATACAGGCCAGATATTATCAAAAAGGCAATTCTTGCCGCATCTGCCAATTCAAGGCAGCCATACGGACCAGGACCAAGGGCTGGAATGAGACATTCCGTCAAAACATGGGGAAAAGGTCGCGGAGTAGCGCGTGTTCAGAGGGTTCATGATGGAAAGAAAGCTACCGAGTCGCCAAACAACGTCTCCGGTAGAAGAGCGCATCCACCAGTTCCTGAGAGAATATGGGCACAGAAAGTCAACAGAAAAGAACTCAAGATCGCACGCTGTTCTGCACTCGCAGCAACAGCATGTGCAGAGTGTGTAAAAGAGCGTGGACACCAGTTCGACGACTCCGTTTCATTCCCGATCGTCATTGAGGACGATTTCCAGAATGTAATGAGCACATCTCAGATCAACGGTATCTTCGATGCAATCGGAATCGGTTATGATGTCGAGCGTGCAAAAGAAGGAACCAAGATCCGTGCAGGAAGAGGTACAATGAGAAACAGAAAATACAGAACACCAGTATCTATTCTAATTGTAGTAGTAGATAGAAAAGTACCTGTATTCAAGGGAGCTTCAAACCTTCCCGGAGTCGAAATAGAGACAGTTAGCACACTCAATGCTAGTATTCTCGCACCTGGAGGAGATGCAGGCAGACTTGTTGTCTATACTAAATCCGCAATCGCACAGATTGGAGAGTGGACACAATGAAGCAGAGCGATATCCTTATCAGACCGTTCGTCACAGAGAAGTCACTCAACTTCCTGTCTGGTACACCCAAACAGAAGTTCAAGGACGGAAACAAGATCGAATTTATTGTCCACAGGGACGCAAGCAAGATCGATGTAAAAGTCGCGTTCGAAGAGCGTTTCGAGGTCAAGGTCGATCAGGTTTGGACTAGAATTCAGAAAGACGGCAAACACGCTATCATCAAACTGTCAGAAGGCTATTCTGCAGAGGATGTTGGAATGAGGGTCGGAGTATTCTAAGGTGAGTGAACATGGCAAAGAGATTAATACCACAGAGAAGGGGTCGCGCAGGCCCCCATTACCTTTCCCCCAGCCACAGGCATGTTGACGATGTCAAATTGCCGGCGTTCGATGAGGGCGAGGGAACTATAAAAGATCTGATTCAAGCACCTGGAAGGACAAGTCCGTTAGCAGTCATCGATTTCAATGGAAAAACTGATTATCAGCTCGCCGTCGAAGGAACAAAGGTCGGTCAGACGATCGTTGTCGGAAGCGATAAGATCAAAGCTGGAAACATTTCAACATTGTCTAAGATTGCAGAAGGAACTTTTATTCACAACATAGAGGGGAAGCCTGGAGATGGAGGTAAATTCATCAAAACAGCGGGAACTTCTGGAACAGTTGTGAGCAGAGGAAGCACCGTAATGGTTCTTATGCCCTCAGGAGCAATCAAAGAATTTAACCCCAACTGTCGTGCTGCAATCGGTGTAGTCGCAGGTGGAGGAAGAACAGATAAACCACTCGCAAAGGCAGGAAAGAATTACCTGACACTCAGGTCAAGATCCAAAGCCAACAAGAAGACGAGCGGAGTCGCGATGAACGCAGTAGATCACCCCCACGGTGGAGGAAGTCATCCGCATGTCGGAGGACCGAACTGTATCGGAAGGAACGCACCTACTGGTCAGAAAGCAGGATTTATTGCGCCTAAGAAAAGGAAGGAGTGATTCCAATGGCAAAGAAGAAAATAATTGCAGGATCGGCAAAAGCCACCAGGAGAAAATCCAGGAAGAAGGCATCGGCAATCCAGGCAAGGAGGAAGAAGGAGTTCCTGTACCGCGGATTTACTATGGAAGAGCTTCTCAAAATGTCGTTCGACGAGATACTCGGACTTCTCCCGTCAAGGGCTAGAAGGACCTATCTCCGTGGACTGAACTACGAGCAACAGTTCCTGTTTGATGAACTCAAAGAGGAGAACTCAGGTGTTATCAGGACCCACAGAAGGGATCTTCCTGTAATTCCAGTGTTCGTAGGAAAGACCGTAAGTGTATACAACGGAAAAGAATTCAAAGATATCGAGATTAAGCCTGAAATGATTGGATGTTACCTAGGTGAGTTCGTCATGAACAGAAAGACCCCACAGCATTCAGGACCCGGTGTCGGTGCTACTAGATCTTCGAAGTTCATGCCGCTGAAGTGAGGTGTCAAAAATGTCTACTAATAAAGGATATACAACAGTATCTGACCCAGATACCTCGGCTAAAGCACTCGCTAAAGATCAGCCTGTTTCCCCCAAGTTCGCTCGTGAGGTTGCAGGAATGATTCGCGGAATGAAAGTAGAAGTAGCGGTCAAAGCACTCGAAGATGTAATTGCGGAAGAAAGGCCCGTCCCCCTTAAAAGATACAACAAGCGTGTGTCTCATAAGGCAGGAGTCGGACCCGGAAGATACCCAGTGAAAGCCTCTAGGGCAATCTTGGGTGTCGTCAAGAGCGCAGCATCAAACGCTGAGTACAAAGGACTTGTCTCATCCAATATGGCAATATCAACGATCTCCATTGCAAGAGGCCAAACCATCCCTGGACATATGCCCAGGGCACAGGGAAGGGCTACACAGTGGAATCAAGAGACAGCCAATATTGAGGTAATCATTGAGGAGGTTGAATGATATGGCATCAGAAAGAAAATTCGTTGCCGAGAACATCCGCAGGGTTCTCCTTAAAGAGTATCTCATGAAAGAGGTAAGCCGTGCGGGATTCGGTGGACTCGACGTTCAGAGAACTCCCATGGGTACCCGTGTGATTCTCACAACTGAGAGGCCAGGACTCGTCATCGGAAGGCGCGGTCAGACAATTAAGAATCTGACTCTAGTAATCGAGGAGCGTTTCGGCTTTGAGAACCCCCAGATCGAGGTTCAGGAAGTTGAGAATGCAAGTCTTAACGCACAGATAATGGCAGAAAAATTGGCATTCTCTCTTGAGAGAGGATGGCATTTCCGCAGAGCAGGACACTCCACGGTCCGTAGGATCATGGATTCGGGCGCACGCGGTTGCCACATAATAATCGCCGGTAAACTTACTGGTCAGAGACACAGAACAGAGAAGTTCAAAGAGGGCTACATCAAGTTCTGCGGTGAACCCAAGATCAATTTTATCGATCACGGATACGCGACTGCAAAGTTGAAAATGGGAATCATCGGAGTAACTGTTGAGATCATGAAGCCTAATGCAAGACTGCCTGCTGATACAAAAGTTCTCAGCAAGACAGAAGCTGCTGCGGCCCTTCCGGATCTCTTCGCAGACGTCGTACCCGCAGTATCTGTTGCAACCGAGGAGGCACAGTGATATGTCTTCACTCAGAACAGCAGATATTAGGAACATGAGTGTTGAAGAGCGCAATCAGAAGCTCAAAGAGCTTCGTAATGATCTTATGCACGAGAGAGGAGTTTCTGCAATGGGAGGAGCACCCTCCAGTCCAGGAATCATTCGTGCTATTAGGGTCAACATAGCACGTATCTTAACCGTCCAGAAGGAGGAGGAAGAACTCTGATGGCCGAGATCTGTCCCGTATGTGGATTACCTAAAGAACTCTGCATGTGCGAGGAAATCGCGCGTGAACAGCAGTGTGTTAGGATCTCAGTAGACAGTCGCAGATACGGAAAAATGGTTACCGTCATAGACGGTATCGATGAAAACGATATCGATATCATTGACCTTGCCAAACAACTGAAAAACAAATGCGCCGCCGGCGGAACATGCAAAGACGGTCGTATTGAACTTCAGGGCGATCACAAGAAAAAAGTGAAAGTGGTCCTTGAAGATATGGGCTTCCGTACTGAAGTAAGGTAAGATGAATAGAATGGAATTCATGAGGTCTGAGCTCATTGGACTGGACGTGGTAGTGCTGTCAGCACCATTCTCGGGAATATCCGGGAGAGTGGTCGACGAGACCAAAAACACGTTCACCATCGAATCGGCCGGAACTGAAAGAATGGTACCAAAACCAGGCAATGAGTTCAGATTCACATACCAAGACAGATACGTAGACATCAAAGGAATAGAAATTCAACACCGACCAGAAGATAGAATAAAGAAGGTTAGGTGAAATAAAAATGACAGCAAAAGTTAAAAACATTGGAATTGACGTCGTTCCTCCCACTTCAGAGTGCAATGATCCAAACTGCCCGTTCCACGGCAGTTTGTCGGTCAGAGGACAGATCATCGATGGTGTAGTTGCCACCGTCAAGATGAATAAGACCGTCGTAATCGAGCGCAACTACCTCAAATATCAGAAAAAATACGAGAGATACGAGAAGAGATCCGCAAGGTATTCATCGCATGTATCCCCCTGCATCGGACTTAAAGTCGGAGATGCAGTCAGGATCATGGAATGCCATCCGATCGCAAAGACCGTATCGTACGTCGTAATTGAGAAAAAGGAGTGATGTAAGATGAAGGGAATTGCTGGAAATCAGACAAGGGGACTTCTCAACGGATCTCAACTCAATGTCATCGACAACACTGGAGCAAAGGTAATCGAGATCATCTCGGTTCCTAACTATCATGGTGTTGCTAGGAGAGTTCCAAAGGCAGGTGTCGGTGACTTCGTTATCGCATCCGTTAAGAAAGGAACCCCCGCGATGAGAAGACAAATCGTATATGCCGTCATAGTACGTCAGAGACGTCCAATGAGACGCCCTGATGGAACAATGATATATTTCGAGGACAACGCTGCAGTCATCACAACTGAGACTGGAGAGACCAAAGGTACTGACATAAAGGGACCTGTTGCAAGAGAGGCAGCCGAAAGGTGGCCTCGTATCTCAGCAACCGCGAACATAATAGTGTGAGGTGTAAAACATGGTAAACACAGTAAGCAGTAAAGCAAGGGTACAGAGAAAAGCTCAGGCCCATGCACCGGCACACGTGAAGAGGAAAATGCTTTCAGCACACCTCAGTCAGGATCTCCGTGCAAAATACGGTGTCCGTACAGCGAGGGTCTGCAAAGGAGATACCGTTGCAGTTCTTCGCGGCGATGAAGATATTCGCGGAACAGAAGCTAAGGTCCTAGAGGTCTTTACAAAAACTGGACGCGTTTCAATAGATGGAGTGACAATTAACCAGGCAGACGGTACAGCCACTGTCCGCCCGATCCACGCATCGAACTTAGTGATCACCAAACTGAACACCGAGGATGCATGGAGAGTCGAGTCACTTTCCAAAAACAAGGAGGCTAAAAAATGAGCGATCACATGAAAAGATTGGCAGCGCCAAGGTCATGGCCCCTGAAAAGGAAGGTCTCGATTTTCGCGACGAAACAGTCCCCCGGAGCACACTCCGTTGAGACCAGCATGCCTGCAGTTCTTGTCCTTAGGGACATGTTGAGTGTATGTGACACCGCCAGAGAGGCAAAGAGGATCATTGGAAACCGTGAACTGTTCGTTGACGGTGTTGCAGTGAAAAACCCTAAGGCTCCTATCGGTGTTATGGACACCGTTTGTATACCGAAAA
>JALNYB010000046.1 GCA_023230065.1 Candidatus Methanomethylophilaceae archaeon | reverse complement strand
TATGTAGTATAAAAGTAATGTGAATAGGGATTTTACCCCGTTCAGAATTTATTCCCATTCAATAGTAGAAGGTGGCTTATTCGTTATGTCGTATACAACACGATTGACCTGACTCTTCATTGTATTAGTAATACGCGTAGAAATCGTATCAAGCACATCCATCGGGATCGCAGTGTATGTTGCAGTCATTCCATCGATAGATGTGACCGCACGAACAACGATGGTCCTTCCATACGCTCTCCTATCTCCCTGAACCCCTACGGTCCTTGTAGGTATCAATACTGCGAAGTATTGCCATGGGATCTCCATCTTCCCAGCTTTTGCCGCTTTCTGAAGTTCATCCTCAACGATGTAACATGCCTCACGAACAATCTCAACATTCTCAGGTGTAACTTCGCCTAGACATCTTACTGCAAGTGCAGGCCCGGGAAAAGGCTGCCTTTCGGATGCCTGTATCTTGAGGAATCTTGCTACATCTCTAACCTCATCCTTATACAAGTCCCTGAGAGGCTCCACTAATATCATTCCCATCTCCTTCGGAAGCCCTCCGACATTGTGATGAGATTTGATTGTATCACGGACACCATCACCAGACTCTATCCAATCTGGGGCTATAGTACC
This sequence comes from Candidatus Methanomethylophilaceae archaeon, assembly GCA_023230065.1. Classification (GTDB taxonomy): domain Archaea; phylum Thermoplasmatota; class Thermoplasmata; order Methanomassiliicoccales; family Methanomethylophilaceae; genus JALNYB01. Next base: position 9,082 of record JALNYB010000046.1, on the reverse strand, counting down.
TTGGACCAGGAATTCTGCTTTGAATCCTTTTGCCTCTTTCTCAAAGACCCTTATGAATTTCTCACCGATGATCTTCCTTTTCTGTTCAGGATCGGTGATACCGTCGAGTGCTGCAAAAAATTCCTCGCCGACACTGGCAATTTTATAGTTTATACCTGTATGCTCGAGCATTGCGCGAACCTCATCGGTTTCACCCTTTCTCATAAGCCCCGTATCAACGTAGACTGCCAGTAGCCTGTCACCGATAGCCTTGCTTGCAAGAGCGGCAGCCACCATACTGTCTACTCCTCCAGAACATGCAATAATAGCATTCCCTGTTATCTTCTTACGAATATCCTCTATGGTCTCATCTACGAACTCTTCAACACCGAACACTTAAAATCACCTGTTCTGAATCAGCCGATACCTTGTCAGCCATCTCTTTTCTATAGTCACAAAGTTTCTGCCTCAAATCAGAAGATGACAAACTCATCATCTGAACTGCCAAGACTGCCGCGTTATCTCCGCGATCCATTCCGACAGCTGCCACAGGTATTCCGGGTGGCATTTGGACGATCGATAACAAAGCATCGAAATTTATGCTACCGCTGACCGGCACTCCGATCACAGGTTTACAGGTATGTGATGCTATGACGCCAGGAAGTGCCGCAGACAAACCAGCAATAGCAATGAATATATCTGCATCACTATTCTTTACGAGTTCCTCTACTCTCCTCGGAGTCCTGTGCGCAGATGCGACAGCTACATCAAAAATAATGTCAAACTTCTTGAGTACTACAATAGCTTTCTCCGCCACAGGCAGATCGCTCTTGCTTCCCATGATAATTGAAACCCTTGCCATCAAAACAGCGACAGAATGAAAGGATAAAAACCCACCGAAGGAGTATCTTTCAAAAAACAGCGATAAATATAGAAAGGGGGTGTGAACCCCATAAAGTTTAACTTTTCAACACTACGACCAGGAAAATCCCGACCGCAATGAGTGCACCGATCAATATTCCTATAAGATCGATAAGCGCATTGTACATTACATCCCATCCAGCTACTTCACAAAATGGTTTTATGTCGCTGTAGCCCACGAGATATGTCCAAACGGCAAGTGTTACAAGTCCCACGACAAAGAGAATACACCCGTATGCTCTGTTCTTACCGGCTCCGAAATATGCCGAGAAGATGCCTGTGATCATCATGACCAATGCAAATACGACGATAATTATCGTGAGGAAACTCCAGATATCCAAATTTTCTACCTCCAATTTTTTACATTCGCTAAACGAATATTAATTACCGGTGGTACACCATTGTTATTATTAAACATTTTAGGATGTAACTGAACGAAGAGCAACTCGAAAAAAAGTAAAAAACCTGGACATATCCATTATTGGATGGATGAATATTCCATACAATTTACCTTTTTAATGACAATTACACGAATGCTCTTATACAAAGACAAAATAGTAATTAAAGACTACCCAAACTATTAAATATATAATTTTACTAATGGTTCTATATTAAACAAGGACTCGCCTTTTGAGGAACGCTGACATGGATTTTTTAGGAATTGTTGAAGAGGTGACATCTGACGGCAAAGCTGTTGTTAGAAGCGAAACTCTTCCAGACGTAGGAAATCTTGTGTTCGACCAAAGAGAAAGGAGAGTTGGGACTGTTAAACGTATCTTTGGGCCTGTTGATGAACCTTATGTCTCGATCACGATTGAAGACAAAACACTCATTATGGGTTTGAAAGAGAAGAAATTATATTTCACGAAGGGAACTCAAAATGGCAAAGATAAGAGAAGGAACAGAAGAAATTGAGGTCTGTCCCGAGTGCGGAAGTCACCATTTAGTTCGTGACTACGAGAGAGGAGAACTTCTATGTGAAGACTGCGGATTGGTATTAGATGACCAGTTCATCGACCAAGGACCCGAATGGAGAGCCTTCGATGTCGAGCAGGGTGAAAAAAGAGCACGTACAGGTGCTCCGATGACCTACACTATCCATGACAAGGGACTCTCAACAGAGATCTCATGGAAGAATAAGGATAGCTATGGGAAAAGCATTCCTACAAGAAACAGAGCACAACTCTATAGACTGAGAAAATGGCAAAGAAGGATCCGTGTATCCAATGCTACTGAGAGAAACCTCGCGTTCGCTCTATCTGAATTAGACAGGATGGCATCCGCAATGGGGCTTCCAAGAAATGTCAGGGAAACTGCCGCAATGATCTACAGGAAAGCAGTCAACAAAAACCTGATCAGAGGAAGATCCATCGAAGGTGTCGTTGCAGCTTCGCTTTATGCAGCATGCAGACAATGCGGTGTTCCGAGAACCTTGGATGAAGTTGCAGGATCGAGCCGCGTAGGAAGAAAAGAAATCGGTCGTACGTATCGTTTCATGACTCGTGAACTCAAACTCAAACTGATGCCCACAAAACCTCAGGACTATGTCCAGAGATTCTGTTCAGAACTGAAACTCAGCGGAGAAGTTCAAAGCAAAGCAGCAGAGATCCTAAAGGATGCTTCTGAAAAAGAACTCACATCCGGCCGCGGACCTACGGGAGTGGCTGCAGCAGCCATCTACATCTCATCCATCCTTTGCAATGAGCGCAGGACTCAGAGAGAGGTCGCAGATGTAGCAGGTGTTACAGAAGTCACCATTAGGAACAGATATAAAGAGCTCACAGAGAAGCTCGGTATCGAAATCCAACTTTAAATAAAAACATCGGGGAAAATCCCCGAATTATATTTTTCAATTGTTCGAATTTATTTCACAAGCGAACGACAAATATTGATTCTACGTTCATTCAAAACATCATTCTCTTTATCGGAGAGTTCTGGGTCACGATATTGATAGAATTTCTTACAAGCCAGATCCTTACATTCTCCACAATGTTTGAAACCGTTGTTATTCACACAACAATCATAAATTGGACATACCGGTTCATGAACATATTCCATCCAAGGTACAATACCTTTCAATGCTGTACATCCAGCGCATTCTTTTTGGAATATCACACAATCAGAACAGCATGCTCCACATGCAGCATATATCCTTTCCATAACATTCATATGAATACATTGATTTTTATTTTTTTCTTCGACCATCGTGCGATAACAATTACGGTCTGAACCATTTGAATTCTAGATATTCCACCGAATCACTAATACGGCAGAAAAGGATCTCTTTCTTCACTCCACCGGATAGCCTTACGGTCCTGGATATCTCGGGCCACATCGTAACCTTTGAAGCAGGAACTGCGTGAACAAGATATCTTGCGTGGCAATCATCGGGCGATTTCTCATACACTCTGAAATGAGTTCCGTACTTGAAACCTGTCTTTACGACGAGACCTCTTTCACGAAGATCATCAAACGCCTTCAGACGAAGATCGAACTCATCCTGAGTCTTTCTTCCAAAATCAACGAGACTCTCACAAGATATGATATTTCTTTCGGACGAAATCACCCTGAGATCTCCCGTTGAAATAAGATAACAGCTCTCGATCAAAGACAACTGAAGAACACCGTTCAAAGTCTTTCCGTAGAATGCACTGTCGCGCAATTTCTTAGACTCTTCCTTATCAAACACGAAAACACGATCACTGATCAGTCTTCCTGTTGCCGGAACATCTAAAGCCTTCCCTTTAACAAACCCCTGCGGATCTTTGGTCGACATTATGTAATATGTCAGATCTCCTTCCTCATCCACAACACCATAGAGAAGTTGCTTCCCTCTATTTTCAGTTTGCGAGATCTCGGCAGAGAACTTCGTGATATCCAGCGCAGTCCTTTCCGAAACCGCACGAACCATATAGATTGGACGTGCACTGCTCATTGTGGTTCCTCTTGGGAACACAGAGAGATCGAAATCACCTGTCTCCACTTTAACGATGAAACCACGTTGCCTGATGTCTCTGTAAACAAGATAGATTACATCAAACCCTTCCTGTACAGATGAAGCATAATTGAAAAGTTCATCGAAATGCATCGGAGAACCTTGATAAAAGACCTCTAATCTTTCGCATTCCAAAAGAAATGTAGCTTCGACAAGATCCAATTCGAGACCCCCCCGACTCTTCGGATATCCAAAATTACCTTTGTTGAAGAGCTGACTTCCTTCCTTTTGATCTACGATGATCACAGAATCGTCAATTAATTCCCCTGACATCATTTTCAATGTACTGCCCGTGTGTATTTATTGATTGTTCCAAAATATCCAAACAAAATATGAATATGTATTTCAAACCTATACTTGAGAATAGAAAACTTCATTTAAATGAAATAAAATCGTTTATTATAGGGTTTCAACTACTCCGATTCAATAGTGATTCGGATCGTATGCTGACGAAGCCAATGCTCCGTTCATATATTGCTCATATCCGTAGAGATCTAGCAATCCATGACCTGAGAGATTGAAGACAATTGTCTTTTCCTCGTTGTTCTTCTTTGCTTCGAGTGCTAGATCCACCGCTGCTTTGATGGCGTGTGTCGATTCCGGAGCCGGAATGATGCCCTCTGTTCTTGCAAACATGAGTCCTGCCTCGAATGTCTCAGTCTGATCATAACTCACTGCCGTACAAAGTTTCTGATCATATGCTGCTGACACCATGGGTGCCATTCCGTGATATCTGAGTCCACCTGCATGTATGGCTGATGGAACGAACTCGTGACCAAGTGTATACATCATCATAAGAGGCGTCGTACCAGCTGTGTCTCCGAAGTCATACCTAAATTCTCCTTTTGTCATTGAAGGGGTAGATTTGGGTTCTACTGCAACGAATTCACAATGAAGCTTGCCGTTCATCTTCTCTTTCATTGCTGGGAAACAGAATCCACCGAAATTGGAGCCTCCTCCGACGCATGCGATCATATAATCTGGGTCGATCTCTCCGATTTTCATCTGTTCTACTACTTCTTGACCAATTACTGATTGATGAATGAGCACGTGGTTCATGACCGACCCGAGAGCGTATTTGGTTCCCTCGTCCTTAGCTGCCACCTCACACGCTTCTGAAATTGCCATACCGAGCGATCCTGTGGTCTCTGGGTGCTCTTTTAACATCCTTTTTCCGTACTCTGTTTGAGCAGACGGCGAGGCATACACCTTTGCACCATAAGTATGCATAATGGTCTTTCTTAGAGGTTTCTGATCATAACTTCCACGTACCATGAAAACAGTACAATCGATATCAAAGAGATTCGATACCATCGCCAATGCAGTTCCCCACTGACCTGCTCCAGTCTCTGTAGTAAGTGTATGAATGCCAGCCTGCGCGTTATAATACGCCTGAGCAAGAGCTGAATTGCCCTTGTGGCTTCCCAATGGGCTCATGTCTTCTCTCTTGAAATATATCTTTGCAGGTGTCTTGAGTGCTCTCTCAAGGCCTGTCGCCCTCTGAAGATAAGACGGTCTGTTGAGCTTTATGAATCCTTCCCTTATCTCTTCAGGGATATCCATATACCTTGATGTAGAAAACTCCTGTTTGATTATCTCCTTACAAAACAGAGGGGCGAAATCCTCTTCTGTTGCAGGTTTCATAGTGCCAGGATTAAGAGCTGGCTCAAGAGGCTTTTTAAGATCTGCCTGAAGATTGTAGAACCTCTTAGGAACGTCTTCTGGTAACAATTGAATTCTGAGATCTTTTGTAATTGACATGATTAGATAATTTACGATTTAATATTTAATATTACGTACATTACTGTACAATAATATACATCAAAATACAATAATGACCTGATGATTTATAACCCGTATAAAATATTAGGTTGCACATGATAGATTAGTTCATCTTACCTTTATAGGAAATTCCCCTCAGTTTGCACAAATACATACCTGGTCATTAAGTCCCGAACCCATCGAAGAAGCGACCCTCTGATGATACCGTCATTGTACTTTCCTTTCACATTCAAGCTCGAATAGGAATTACAGAAATTGTAAAGCATCGAACTACATGAATCAATGAGTTCAACATATAGAGCCCTTGGAAGAGATCTGATACCTTATTTTCAGCCTCGTCATCCTATTCCTGATTTTCAGATTCGTTCTTTCTTGCTAATTTCCACAATAATACTTGCACCCTCATAAGAAACATTAAAACAAATACTCATTCAACCCCAAATTTACAAACATATTTATAGAAGCACTAACATATGATGTTATTGATGTTTTGATGACAAAATGAGTAATAACTGTACAAAATATCACAATAACAAAAAGGAGGTAAAGAAAATGACCAATGACAAACCGATAAAGGTTGCAGAACTTAAACCAGGCGAAACTGGAAAGGGCATTGCAAGATTAGACCCAGAATTGATGGACATACTGGGCCTCAAAATGGGAGACATCATACAGATCGACGGTAACAAAAAAACAGTCGTGAAAATCCTCAGGGGAGGACCAGAAGATGCTAACCGCGGAATAATAAGAATCGACGGTTCCACAAGGCGCAATGCCGGAACATCAATAGATGAACGCGTTGACATAAAGAAAGTAGTAGCCAAAGATGCTGGAAAAATTACTTTCTCTCCTACAGAAGAACTCAGATTACAAGGCGGAGAAGAATATCTTACCCAGGTAATGGAAGGACGCGTGTTCGCAAAAGGCGATGTCCTAACACTGAATGTAATGGGCAACAAGATCGATCTTGTAGTCACATCATTCACACCATCAGCCGATGCTGTGATGATGACCCTCAACACCGAAGTGAAGGTATCAGAGAAACCTGTTTCCTCAACCGCTTCGGAAATACCAAAAGTATCATACGATGACATCGGAGGTCTCGGCAACGAAGTTGGAAAAATCAGAGAAATGATCGAACTTCCGCTCAGACATCCTGAACTGTTTAAGAGGTTGGGTGTTGAAGCGCCCAAAGGTGTGCTGTTGCATGGACCTCCGGGAACAGGTAAGACCATGCTGGCGAAAGCCGTAGCAGGAGAAACAAGCAGCAACTTCATCTCGATCGGCGGACCTGAGATCATGAGTAAATTCTACGGAGAATCCGAAGGAAAACTCAGAGAGATCTTCAAAGATGCTGAAGAGAATGCGCCGAGTATCATATTCATCGATGAGATCGATTCGATCGCACCTAAACGTAATGATACTGCAGGTGAAGAAGAAAGACGCATAGTCGCTCAACTCTTATCTTTGATGGACGGACTTAAGTCCAGAGGTAAAGTCGTGGTCATCGGAGCAACCAACAGACCAGACTCTATAGATGAGGCACTTAGGAGACCGGGAAGATTCGATCGTGAAATCGAGATAGGCATTCCCGACCGGAACGGCCGTTTCGAAATATTACAGATCCATACAAGGGGTATGCCTCTTGCAAATGACGTTGATCTAGAGAAAATTGCAGACAGAACACATGGATACGCAGGTGCGGATATCTCCGCATTATGCAAAGAGGCTGCGATGGCCTCCTTGAGGCGTGTCCTTCCGGACGTGAATCTTGAAGCGGAGGAAATTCCAGTAGATGTGCTGAACAAAATATCTGTCACAAAGGACGATTTCCAATCTGCACTGAAAGATCTTCAACCTGCATCACTTAGAGAGGTTCTAATTGAGAAGCCTAACGTGAAATGGGAGGACATAGGAGCATTAGAATCCGCGAAACAAGAACTAAAAGAAGCGGTAGAGTGGCCTTTGAAATACGGGAAGGTGTTCGAACACATGAACGCAAGACCACCCAAAGGAATTCTCCTATACGGTCCGCCAGGAACCGGTAAGACCATGCTTGCAAAGGCTGTGGCAACCGAATCCGAAGCAAACTTCATCTCGGTTAAAGGCCCGGAATTCCTCAATAAATGGGTCGGAGAATCCGAAAAAGCTGTGAGAGAGACTTTCAAAAAGGCCAGACAAGCATCGCCTTGCGTGATCTTCATGGATGAGATCGACTCGATTGCACCCGAGAGAGGAACGGGTGGAGACAGCAATGTCACCGAACGTGTAATCTCGCAGATGCTCACAGAAATGGACGGATTGGTAGCGATCAATGATGTCGTAGTGATAGCAGCAACCAACAGACCTGACATCATGGACCCTGCACTACTCAGACCCGGAAGATTTGACAAAAGCATCTATATCGGACCCCCGGACCAGAAATCTAGGGAGGACATATTCGGAATCCACACTGCAGGTAAGCCTCTGGATGATACAGTGGATCTAAAGATACTCGCAGAGAAGACCGAAGGCTGCACCGGTGCAGATATCTCCGCGATATGCAACGAGGCCGTAATGACCGCAGTCAGACGTCTCGTAGCATCTGGAAAGGTACCGACACAAGAAGAGATCGACAAATGCAAAGTAGGCATGGATGATTTCCTAGGAGCCGTAGATAAATTCGGACCCAAAAAGATGAAAGAACTAAAAGAATACAACAAGAAGGATTGAGGCGATAACTATGGATACAGATATTTGGAGTGACTTCTTCGATGACAGTATCTTCGGAGACAGCTTTGAATCATTGAGCAAAAATATAGAAAAGATGTTCTCTAGACTAGATAACATCAACGGCCCAGAATTCAAAACCTATGGATATACGATATACCAAGGTCCCGACGGAGTGCCGCATTTCCAAGAATTTGGTAACTGTTCTGGAGAGGAAAGCCCTGCAAGGCTCTTGACTGAAGTAACTGAACCACTTACCGATGTGACATTGGAAAACGGCTTGGTAAGAGCAATAGCAGAGATACCAGGAGTATCTAAAGAAGATATCTTGCTAGAAAGTACAAAAAACTCCCTGTCTTTGACAGTTAATACTCTTAACAAGAAATTCGCGAAGACACTGGCACTTCCTTGCGATGTGGACCCTGATTCCGCCAAAGCGGTATATAACAACGGTATCCTCGAAGTAACTATGGATGCTGTCGAAAAAAAACCCCAAAAAAAGAGGATCACAATAGCATGATCCAGAGGTCGGGGTTATTTCCCCGACCTTATAATGCAGATATGAGAAAATGATGTCATTCGAAAACAATATGTTCCTTTATATAGAAGGACAACCACTCTCCATATCATGAGCAGAGAGGATCTTATCAACACAACCAGAAGTATACTGGCAAAGGGTGGATTCGATGTATCTTC
>JALNYB010000008.1 GCA_023230065.1 Candidatus Methanomethylophilaceae archaeon | reverse complement strand
TTACACAGAAATTCACAATATCACCATCTGAGCGTGCTTAACGTCCCCAATGATGATGACATTATCACTTGATACCAAGCCTTCCGATATCGCAAGATCGACAATCTTGTTGCCTACCAGATTCATGATGGTCACAGATTTGGTACGTTCTATGAATGTCTCTTCGGAGATGAGCTCTCCTTTGTAAAAACCTTCGGAAACAGTAATCTTCATACCGTCCCCATTGAAAGTAAGACCTAGGATCTCCTCATCACATGCTGCCAATATTCTCTCAGTATTATGAACGTGTATCTTCGACGAGATCATTTTGAATTCACCAACTTGTATCTTCCATTTGACGGACTGTATAACTCAACGGCCTTTAGCATCTTGCTAATCACTTTTTCCACATCTTCCTGCGTCAACCCTTCACTTGAAACGTGGTCTGCTATCTCTTCTTCAGACATTCCTTCTTTAGAACCAAATTGGTTGAAGATCGACTTGATTATACTTATATGGTCACGATCTTTCTTAGATACGGATGATGTTATCATATCGATATCCCATTGGCCGCCGTTGGGCGCCGCGATCTTTCCCAAATAATATTCAACTAATGAAACTGCCCTGTTTGCATCCGCTTCTTCTACCTTGAGGCTCAATCTTAGCCTTGCGGCTGCCTCCGAAAGACGGACAAAAGCCTCCAATTGCCTTGCGGTAATCGGCACAGATGCATTATCGTTACCATTACCCATAGACCTTATGCGCAAATAACCTTCTCTTATGATGCTGACTGCTTTCTCAGTCATGACCGGGGTATAACGTTTAGAGAATGCCACATATTTTCTTAAGATCTCGATATCGTAGAAGGGACAAATGTTCTCCGTCTGTTCCCTGATCTTCTTCATATCGATTCCGGCGATCACAGTCTCATCCGGTATCTGTCTTACTTCTCCGCGTCTGTGAACACTCAGAATATGATCCGTAACCTTCCTATCTTGTTCTGCATTGGGCTTATCAGTAAGTACAAAGATTAAATCAAAACGTGACATGAGTGCAGGAGGCAAATCGATTTGAGCCGCGATCGTATCGCTGTCGAGATCGAATCTTCCGAGTTTCGGGTTTGCTGCAGCTAACATGGAACACCTGCATTGAAGTGTAGCTGTAATTCCTGCCTTTGCAACAGAGATCTTTTGTGATTCCATTGCCTCGTGCAACGATGAACGATCCTGAGTTGTCATCTTATCCAACTCATCAATACAAGCAAGACCTTTGTCGGCAAGCACTAAAGCTCCTGCCTCGAGTGTCCATCTTCCATCGCCGAAGTCATCTTTTACGGCGGCCGCTGTCAATCCTGCTGCAGATGCCGATTTGCCCGAAGCATATATTCCTCTCGGTGCTAGCATACTCATATACCTGAGGATCTGTGACTTTGCCACTCCTGGATCTCCAACAAGAAGAATATGCATATCTCCTCTAATGGTTGTACCATCATCCATCTCCTTGTGGCACCCGCCAAATAATTGTAATGCAATAGCCGCCTTGACCTCGTTCATTCCGTAAATAGTAGGTGAAATGGAAGCTATGATGTTTTCATAGAGCATTGGATCTTCAGACATTGCACGGATTGTCGCTTCATCCTCCTCTGTTATCTGGATCTCATCGTATTCATGTTGTTCGAACTCGATCGACATTACATCGATATATATTTCGAACACTGTCGTCTTGTCTCTATCTGGTTTCTCAGCAGAACGTATGATACCATTCAGTGTGATCCTGTTTCCTGCTGTGATCACTCCTGCAATATCATCTTCCACATAACCTGTCAATCTCTCGGGTTGAGCTCCTCCTCTAAGTCCTTCGGGACTTTCCTGGATCTCTATTTTTTGAGTATCAACATAAACTGAACTCTTATCATCCAAAATAAAACGTGTCGCCTGTTTGTTACAACTTCCTTCGGGATTCGAACACAATAACGGTTCCCTGAGGATCATTCCGTTCTGAGGTTCCCATATCTCTGAGTTGCAACGAGCACAGTGGAAAAGTGCATACGTCATCCTAGGCCTCACACCAGTGACCTTTCTGACCAAACCTTCCACAGCCACCAATTTTCCAAGATGCTTTGACCTTAATTGACGGATATCAACCTTTGCATCACGCGGAAGTTCGGTTATCCTAAGATTTACGGCATCCTTTGAATCCCATGACGGGGGCATTTCTGATTTAATAACCTCTTTTCCTTTCCTGATGCATCTATCCGGATTCTCCAGAATATACATTGCTAGATCAGTATTGTACGCATCAATATCACGATACGACACCGTGATGCTTCTCTTGTCAGGATAACTTGCGGCAATATCCGCTATCATAAGACGATACTTGTCCCTGCCAAGAATGTCCTCCCAGCCTGCCACCACTTCGTTATCTTGGAAATTAACCGTCATTTATTTCAGCTCTCGGATGCTTTTTGATCCTTATTGTGATTGCGACACTCTTCATCTACCCACCATATCCATCCACCTTTTTCCATAGAAACCTCTCCTTTGATTAAACCAACCTTCTTCAACTTTATCATAGTTTTAGCAAGATCGTCAGGACATCTATAATTGAACAGACTTTCGAGTCTCTCGCTCGCCTCTTTGGTTGTGATACGATCATCACCCATTATCTCCCAAATCAACGGAACGACATCATCGAGCATTGCACTCTCGTATTGACAAGTATGATAAAAAGTAAATGGTAGACCACAACAATCACGTACGCATAACAAGAACTTTAAGATTTTCACTTGTTTTTGTGAACGGACAACGCAACAAGATCTGATTTTTGATAATGATTATGACCTGATAAGCCCTTCTTGTATCTCCAACATATTATCGCATCTTTGAGCGTCATACCCATATTGTCTGCGAAAAAATCACGAATGTATGCGTTGTACTCAAATTGTTTATCGATTGTTGTCACATTGTTCCTAAGCTCATCCATGATGACCTTATATGCATCGATTGCATCGCCATATGTATCGTTCGGATGCGATCTTATCCATTTCATAAAGGGAACCTTAAATGTAAATGTGTCTCCTAGGTATTGCTTGAAGAATGCACGCGCAGTTTCCGAACATATGGGATTCTTGCCTATCGTAGTGTTCTTCGATATTGGCCCATCTTTGGACGTTCTAACACGCATTTTGACAACAAGCTTCTTGCCTGTATCCAAATAGGCCTCTATCCTTTCATTGAGCTCGGGTTTTCCACCTGTTGACTGCAAACCTTCCTGTCTGCAGAAAGCAACGAGTTCCTCTTTCAGAAAATAGTGATCCCTGAATTCTTTAGAATCCATAGATCTGTCAGGAATCATTACTCTTCCTTCTTGTGATCGGCCATTATGATCTCAAGATACTCATTCTGTATCCTGATGACATCCTTACTATCGATCGCATTGGAATAATCCTCGAGCATGGCGCCGTTGAGCCTCATAAACTCGGGGCCCCAATTGAATCTTCCTTCGAACTCTTTAGCCTGTTCGTTCTCTCCCAAAATTAACAAAGCTGCCATGACAGCCTCTGCGCTGTTCAATTCCATTGGTCTACCCCAATTGATTGGATTGGATGCCAAAAGATATGGCAAGGCCCTTTCCTCAACCTTTTTAAGTCTCGGAAATTCATCGATATTCGTCCATGTTAAATCCATGACAACAAGTCCCTTACGTGCGAACTTTATGTCTGCTGGGGACATGGCCTGTTTTGAGAACGGTGACAGAACCACGGATCCTGCTGGTATTGCACTCAGGGTCTTCGCCTCTTTCCCAAGGCCGAATTTCATCATCCTCTTCGCCGTACACTTCTTCGGGTCGCATTGACATTTATCAAAAATTATTACAGGTATCATGCGCTTACCAGAGCCTTCAGGCCCTCGGGGTCTTTCATGTTCTTCTCGACCCATTCTCTAACCCTGTTCATCATTTCTTTGTAACAATCATATAACTCGGCATCATCGGTAGCTGTAAAGTCCTTAGTACAACCCATCTCATGAACAATCTGCTTTCCCTTCCACGGCGTCTTCTCTGCCCATTCATCGAAGACACTCTGTCTTGTGAATATAATATAATCGTATTGACCGTCTTCCGGAAGATGGTCTACATCCTTGAAATCTTTAGATACCTGACGCCTCAGATCCTCTCCTTCGCGGTACATGACAGAAACAAGTTCACAATCGACCATATCTTGAGCGGGGCCTGCACTGAAAACTTCATACCTGTCATCGAACAACGATCTTGTAAAATATTCGGCGATCTGCGATGTGAGTTCATTCTTCTCATCCACGAACAACACACGAAACTTTTTTACTGGCTTTTTGAACATAGGACCAATCTCGTAATATGTATGTTCCGTTAAAGATTTTTGGCAAATGTTTTATCTAAGCCCGATAATAAGGTAATTACCGCGATGATGATGTTTATCGAGCTGAATCAATGATGATAGACGGGCGAGCTGAGCGGCATTCAGCATTTATCATTGGTTACATTTTGTCATATACGAACGTCTCTTCCTTGCCCTTTTTAACATTAGGCTGACCATCCGCCGCAGCATAACCTATCGGCATCACTACCGGAACAACATAATCATCAGGAATATTCAGGATCTTACGTACCTTTTCTGCATCGAACAAACCTAACCAACAACCTTGAATTCCCTGCTCTACTGCTTCAAGCCACATGAAAGACATCGCTATTGTGCAATCTATCACTTTAGATGACTGACCGCAGAACATTGTCTTGTCTTTATCGGCACATGCCACTAAGATGGCAGGTGCTTCCTTGACAAAATTTTGATCCCTACAGGCAGCTACCAATTCAATCTTCAAATCTTCATCTGTAACGGCAATGAACTTACATCTCTGTTCATTACGGGCAGTTGGTGCAAGCCTGCCTGCATCCATGATTGCCTCTAATTTCTCAGGTTCTATCTTCTTATCAGAAAAAGCACGAACTGCACGTCTTTCCTTTATTGCATTCATAACATCCATTTTGCTATCTCCTATCAACTTGTACCGAGTTACATATTTATTACATAAGTGTAAATAAACGCCTGCCAATCACTAATTCATGAAGCCGGTTCTTCAAGTTGCTCTTGACCTAATGCAGCTTAACAGGAGTATTGCTATCGCCCATGAAGCTGTTGACGGCGGAGCAGATTGGATCGAGATCGGAACACCTCTCTTGAAAAGCGAAGGTTCCGAAGTCATACGTGCCATGCGTAAGGAATTCCCTGAAAAAAAGATCATCGCTGATACAAAAACGATGGATGTGGGAGGATTCGAAGTAGAGATTATGGCAAAAGCTGGTGCCAATATAATTACCGTTCTCGGACTTGCCAACGATTCCACGATTTCTGAGGCAGTATCTGCCGGAAGGAAATACGGTGCTGAGATCATGGTCGATATGATCAATGTTCCAGACCGTGTTAAAAGATCAAAGGAAGTAGAAAAATTAGGCGTTTCATATATCTGTCTTCATATGGGAATAGATTCTCAGATGAAGGGAGAAGAACCCCCTATGGCCATTTTAAAGACCATAATCAACGAAACTTCCATACCTGTGGCAGTTGCGGGAGGTATAACCGCAGAGACGGCCGGAGGATTCATAGAAGCAGGAGTTTATGACATCATCATAGGTGGCGGAATAATCAAAGCAGCCAATGTGAAAGAAGCTACTTCCACAATAAAATCAGCAATGGCTGGACACATAGTAAGTTCTGTCATCTCTAAAAAATACACAGAAGAAGGACTTTTCGAGGCATTCTCTAGTGTCTCTACGTGTAACATCTCGGATGCTTTCCATAAAAAAGGAATCATATTCGGGCTTCATCCATACATAAAACACGGAGAAAGAATGGTCGGCCGTGCACTGACAGTTCAGACTGCAAATGGAGACTGGGCTAAGCCTGTCGAAGCCATAGACCGTGCAAAAGACGGCGACATCATCGTGATAGATGTTGGTGGAGCACCTGTGGCAGTATGGGGAGAATTAGCTTCCAACTCTGCGATGAATATGGGCGTCAAAGGTGTAGTCATAGATGGCGCGATCAGAGATATCGATAATATCGAAGAACTTGGATTTCCCGCGTTCGCGAGAACTGCAGTCCCATGTGCCGGAGAACCGAAAGGTTACGGCGGAATAGGAATTGAAATAAAGATCGGGGGAGAAATCGTACATACTGGCGACTGGATAGTCGGTGATGAGAACGGATTGATCGTTATTCCAAAAGAGGTCGCAGTAGAGATTGCTAACCGTGCCGTAGATGTTCACGAACGTGAAAACAGAACGAGAGAGGAGATCCGCAGAGGATCCACTCTCTCGAAAGTGAATGAATTGGCCAAATGGGAACCAGTAAAATAATCAGTCCGAATAAAAGAACATATCATCATTCTTTTTCTGCTTTGGTGTCCTTGGAAGTTCTTTATCTCCCAATTCCTCTGCAAGCTTATTGAGCCTTGCTATCCTATCCTCTGTAGCCGGGTGCGTACTGAACAGATTGCTTAGGAAACTCTTCTTTCTCCCTTCGCCTTTAAGCGGGTTGGATATCCACATATCTGCATAATTATTATTAGAATAATCATTGCTGGGGGCTGCACAACCTTTCTCGATATGAGCCAATGCCCTTGCTAATGCCCGTGGATTTCCAGTCATCCTGCCACCTGTTTCATCAGCAAGATACTCACGATTCCTTGACACCCCTAATTGAATCAAAAGAGCTGCAAACGGAACCGTTATATTGAGTATGATATAGATCGCGAGAGCCGTACCTCTGTTTTCCCTATCACTTCCAAAAAGCACTGTAAGGCCTGCGAATCTTGCAAGATATGAGACTACTGCTGCTAACGTGGACGCTACAGACATGACGAGTATGTCACGATTCTTAACATGAGATAGTTCATGTGCAAACACCCCCATCAATTCCTCATCGGGAAGCATCTGAAGAATTCCTCTTGTGGCCACGACAGCTGCATCTTTTGGACCCCTTCCACATGCAAATGCGTTTGGCATTGGTACTTCAGAAACACCAACCTCGGGCATCGGAAGATCCGCTTTTTTTGCAAGTTGCTTTACAATATTATATAATCTAGGTTCCTCTGCTTCTGTGACCAAATGTACTTTGTTAGCTCTGAGGGCACTCTTTTTTGAAAAGAAGTACGAATATGCACTGAATATCAGCGCTACCGCCATCATAACCCAAAAGCCTAACCACACACTGTGGAAAAATGCACCTATCAATGAACCTAATCCAACGAGGATCAAGGTCATAAATACGAACATCAGTCCTGTTCTAGCACGCCAATACATGATTACACCTTATTTGAGATATAAAAAAGTAGTATTTAGATTATTAGGCCAAAAGTATTATAAATAAAGTATGCAAGACCTTCGTACTTCTTAAAAATTTGATAAGGAATTTGTCTGATATGATTTGCACTGATATGCTATTGTAAAAATACAGTGACAGACTGATTTCTAAATAAAGTATCAAAAAGAATTTAAGTTCCGTACCGTCCAAACATATGGATTGATCTCTCTAAATGTCCAAAATAGTCTATAACACACTTGTAAATTGAATGATTGCAGAACCAGGTCAAAGTATCTTCAAGGCAACTTCGAGGTATTATGAAGATGAAACTTTATCCATTGATGAGAAGGTGTTCAGATCTCATACTCGACTGTACTTCCGACATAGAAATCATTAACGCCTTTCAATCCTAAATTGACTCTCAGTTGCGTTATACCATTCGGGCTCGTACAATGATTCAGATGAAGGTCAGTACAACTGCGAGCCAAAAACTCCTTTGCAATCAGATTGGCTTTCTCTTCTTCTTTCTTTCCGATATGGACTCCGCCGAAGTAAGATCTCGGCACAATTCCCAACTTATCTGCAACCACATCCAAGACAGGCCCTACTCCACAGTGTGAACATCCACTGAAAACGACGGGGCCTTTCTTTATGTTCATAACCATGAACGACTCCGAACCATCACCGTATACAATGGGGCCCGTAACGAAAAGATGCTCACTCAATTCAGTCCATTCCTCGATTATGTGAAAAACAACCTTTTCTGCAAGTTCCGGAGAAACATGGATCCCGTTGAATCCAATAAGCTGTTTGGATCCGAAGGCTGTCTTCGGTGCATATACATCAACAGGCTTCGTCCTACCCTTCAGAAGACCTTCTAATCCACCGACATGGTCCACATGTCCATGAGAAATGACGACCCGATCGATAGAATCAGGATCTATATTCATATAATCAAGATTGTGAGCAAGATATCTTCCTCTGCGACCTGTATCGAACAATGTACGTTGACCGTCAATGTCAACTAGCATCGACAGACCTCTGGCTCCTATCAGCGGCGTAGCTTCGATAGCACCTTCATCGTAAACGCTTTGAATTTTAGCCTGCATGATAGCTCTCACTTCTGCATACAATTCCTATCTGATAAAACTATCAGCGATGATAAAGAGAATTCGGAATATCCCTGCACATTCTGTAAACTGTTTCCTCTTTGGCCATTCCTGAACCTAATATCTGTCTAATCTTATTCGGCACTGTCTTCACATCCATGATCGCCATTGGTTTTAGGGGATCGTCGATGTAATCAGTCTCTATCATAAAACGGTCAGAACCCTTACCGAAGGCTTCTGCAATGAACTTCTTTGACGCAGGAATCGACGGCATAACACCATACGTCTCCGCATCCGTTACAAATGGAGGTGACGAATGTTTTACAACAAGTCCTGGATCCAATCCTACTCTTCTAGCCATCTCCGAAAGATCGCGATTGGTTTCCGTGGAACCGGATTCGCAATGAATTATTACAGGAACATCATTCTCCTTTGCAAGTTCCATTCCTCTCTGCAGAACCCTATTCGAAGCATCCATTATATCATGTTCGACAGAAAAATGAGGTCTTCCGATCTCTCCGATAGCACAGGCCTTTCCTTCTTCAACACATTTTGCCGCATCTTCCATTCCTTTGATGAGGAACTGTTCCGCAGACTCTAATCCATAATGCGCTGCCAAAGGAAGGATCAGCACAGGATACGGGCCTACAGCTATATTTATTTCCAAATTTGTTCTTTCTTTAGCCTTCTTGGCCAATTTGAATGTAATATCGTAAGAAGTTGCAAAATCTTCGCCTTTAGTGATTACCACTTCCGCGTATGGAAGTGTGACCAAAGTCAGTCCTGTTCCGCCTGCTGCCTGAAAATCTAGTAGTGCATCTACGTTCCTTCCTGAAGGACTCATATGGATATGATCATCATACATCGGGATTTTTTCAGCCATAACCATGAAGGTGCAGGCAACGTAATTATACATTGCCTGAGATAACACATCATGGACCATAATTCCCGTTTCCTACTCAAGTCATTCAGGAAATACTACAAAGAATATGATCCAGTGCCTTACATGCCAGAACGTTATACAAAGAGAGAATTCGGTTTCATGTTCTTTGATAAGGAAATGATGCAAAGACACCTTGGATTCACCACTCCTGACGACTTAAAAAAATTCATGATCGCACAGGTGCCGAAACATAGCTACTATTCAACTGCATACTACAGACGCCCCGCTGCACCTACAATGGATGAAAAAGAATGGCTGGGCGCAGAACTAATCTTCGATCTCGATGCCGACCATTTAGCTGGTGCAGATCAAATGACCTATGACGAAATGATGATACAGATCCGCAGTGAAATGATAAATCTTGTCGATTCCTTTCTATATTCCGATCTGGGCTTCGATGAGAACCAGGTACATTTGATGTTCTCAGGAGGAAGAGGATACCATGCACATGTCTTGATGCCAGATATTGCCACCCTTGGAACCCATGAAAGAAGAGAACTTGTTGATTATATAACATGTTCAGGACTCGATATCGACTGGATATTCCCTTTTCATACTGTAGCGCTGGGTCAATATAAGACCAACAGTGGTGCCAGCAGGACCAACATAACTGAAGACAGAACGATCCCTCCAACAGATTCAGGAGGGTGGAAATTGAAAATGAGAAACGGCCTCAAAGAGGTTGTAAACGATTTCTGCAATCTTGATGTCAAAGAACTGAAAAAAACATATCCATCCATACATGGGACCTCAAACCAAAGCATCGTTAAAGTTCAGGAAAATATCAAAAAATCAGGATCAACAATGTTCGAAAAGAATACCATGGCCTCACTTACCAAACCTAGCCAAAGATTGCTAATAAAGATCATGCAGGAAGACAAAGCAAGGATGATATCAGGTGAAGTGGACAAACCGGTTACTCCAGATATAAAGAGACTTATCCGTCTCCCAGGTTCTGTTCATGGAAAAACAGGACTTAAAGTCACCCCTATCACACGTGACGAACTTACAGATTACAATCCACTACTATACGCTGTTCCTGAAACATATTCTAATGAACCTACAAAGATCACATTACGTAGAGATTATCGGCTAAATATGAAGGATGTTAGGCTCTCACTGAAAAAAGGTGAGACTGAAGTACCTGAATTCGCAGCAGTATTCCTTGTTGGAAGAAAAGAAGCCAATTATGGATATGATTCCGAACAAAAAGACTCGTTTTTCTAATCAATCCCCATACAACAGCATCTATTATCTGTAAAAATGATATAACCATTATCGGCAGCCCATTTCTTAGCTATCTGGGACATGTTCGCAATTCTTGTTATTCCCTTTTCCATACACTTGATCTCAAGACCCCTTAAAGATCTGTCACGCATGCACCCTAGAGTAATATTGAGCCCTATATTCTGAAGCATATCTACCGCAGAAAGGATAGCATCCTCTGAAATGAATGCATCTCCAGCGATCGTGCCTTTCGTCGGAACTAAAGAATTCAATACGACATCGAATAATCCTTTCTCTTTCACAAGCATTGCCGACTGCTTTAAATCATAAGTTCCGAATCCAACTGTCAAATGTGGCACTACTTTTCCACCTAAATTCATAATGATATCCAACAGATTTGCATAATCTTCATCTGTTTTTTTCAAATGAAAAACCGAAAAGATAATAACAGGGTCTTGATGCACATCCACTGAAAAACAGTCAATTCCGGCACTAATGAGATCTTTTGCCTCTTTTTCCGAAATAAATCCAGAATGTACATTTATTTCTAACCCTAACTTCGATATCTCGATTATATCATCAATATGACCTAGCAAAGGAACGGTGCCGTTTATATCACACCCGCCGCTCAGGAGGATTCCTTTTCCTCTTTCTAATTTTATCTTACTGGCTATGTTGTGTAGATTCTCGCCGGTCGTCGCCTGAAGCATACCTTCAAGATATTTTCCTCTACAATGATCGCATCTCAGATCGCAGGATTTCCCTGTAACAGAAACTGCTGGAAAACTCTTCCCGGGACTGCAATCTACCACTGCTTTCATGCTGTTCTCCTATAAAGTGTACCAAAGGCTTTATTAATTAAATATAATTCACCGAAGTAGGTAATCTTATGAAAGCATTCCGCGTAATAGGTTCAATGGCAGACCCAAGAAAGAGACAACCGTTCTCAATCGAGATGTCCGCTGAGGACGAAGCAGCTGTAAGAGAGAAGACCTTGTCAACTCTCGGAAGCAAACACAAGCTTAAAAGACAGCAAATCGAAATCACATCGGTTACAGAGATCTCAGTTGATCAAATCGAAAGCCACGTCATAAAATACAATGTCAGTCAGTGATTGAAATGAAGGATGAAGAGCTCCGTCAGGCTATGGCCGTTCTCGAGTCATACAACGCACAGTTGGAGTCGATTACACGTCAAGTGAAACTCCTCCAGATCTCTCTGGAAGAAACAAACCGGGCACGTGAATCACTACTTGCACTTAAGGAGGCTAAAGAAGGAGACGAAATTCTGTTACCCGTCGGCGCCTCATCTTTCGTAACTGCAAAAGTAGCCGCTGAAAAAAAGGTCATTGTCGGTGTTGGAAGCAGAGTCTCCGTAGAAAAATCCTTAGACGATGCTGTAACCTTTATGGCAAAGAACGGTGACGATATTGCTGGTGCACTCAACAAAGCTGTAAATGCTTTGAATGAAGTTGAAGGCATGACCAGTCAACTAACTGAAGCCATACAGAACGAATATCGTAACAGACAAGCTACAGATCAACAGTGATCTATCATGTTTGAGTCCCTCAAATCCAAACTTAAGAACGTCTTCAATAAGTCGTCCAAGAAATTGGATTCTGAGGAAATTTACGAAAAAGATGGATCTTTAGCCGTTGAACGGTCTAGAGAATTCACTTCTGAAACCAAAAAATCTTCTGAAGTATCCGAACCTACCATTGAAACTATTTCTGAAACAGTTCCTGTACATGCAGAAACTGTAAAAGAAGAGAAATTATCGAGAAAAGAGCATTTAAAACTCGCTAAACAAAAAAAAGTAGAAAAAAAATCTGCAAAAACAGATAGATTCTCTACTGAAGATATGGTCGGAGACAGTGGTAAAAAAATCAAAGAAGATCCTCTCGATGACCTTTTAGATGAACTAGAATTGATACTTTTGGAATCTGATGTAGCATACCCTGTGGTACAAGAAATCATCATAGGCGTACGTGACAACCTTGTTAACAAAAAATATGCCCGCGAATACACACTGGAAGAAGTTGTTGAAACAGCTGTAAAAGAGGCTGTTAGAAAAGTCCTTCTAGTTAATGAATTCAATTTCGATGAATGGATCAAAACACAGAAAAAACCTATCGTGATCATGTTCATCGGAATAAACGGAACAGGAAAAACGACCGCTATTGCAAAGATAGCAAAACGCCTTCAAGATAACGGAAACAGCATTGTTCTAGCAGCCTGCGACACATTCCGGGCTGGAGCAATAGAACAGCTTTCAATACACGCCAATAATTTAGGCATAAAGATTGTGAAACAGATACAAGATGCGGACCCTGCAGCAGTCGCATTCGATGCACTGGAACACGCTAATTCTAAGAAAAAAGACGTCGTCCTCATTGATACTGCAGGACGTATGCAAACTAATAACAATCTTATAGATGAAATGAAAAAGATTGCAAGAATTTCTAAACCTGCGCTCAAAATATTCGTCGGAGATTCCCTTGCGGGGAATGACGCGATAGAACAGGCAAAGGTATTTGATGCAGCTGTCGGCATTGATGCCGTCATACTCACAAAGATCGATACCGATGCAAAGGGCGGTGCGGCATTATCCATTGCACACACCATTGGAAAACCTATTGCATTCGTTTGTAACGGTCAAGAATATGACGATATTCAACCATTTAATGCAGATTGGATGCTTGACAGAATATTCGACAGCGAATGATTCTTATAATTTTTAATTTAAAAATTATTCAATGAATTTGATTACATAATTCATTTTTTCAAATGATTCTAACTATTTGAACTAACTGTTATGTTGAAACATTATTATATGATTAAACACAAAGTTTGAATAAAAATGTCGCAAAGACCTTCGCATCTATCAATATATTATCAATAACAACATATTCGTTAGGTCCATGAAGCGTTCCCCCACCCATTTCCCAAACATACGCATCATAACCTTTTGCTCTGAAAAAATTAGCACACGTCGCACCACCGACACCCATTGCCTTAGGTCTCTTTCCAATGATCGACTCAATTGCCTCAACAAATGCATTAAATTCAGGAGTATCTGTCGATGAAGCTTTACCAGAAGTGTGTCTCTGTATTTCAGTCACGGATATTCTAGCACCAGTCTCGCTCTCAAACCTCTTTGCAAGGTCTTTTGCTGTCCGGATTATATCATCTATATTGTATTCAGGAATCACACGAATATCCATTGAGAATTCATATTTTCCAGGAATTGTATTAATATTGGTGACAGTCTGAGGACTTTTTGTAGGTTCGAATGTAGATACGGGCGGATCAAAATACAGATCCCCCTTACAATATTCAACCTCGAATACATCCATTAACTCTGAAAGAAAATGCGTTCCGATACGATATGCGTTCAATCCGTGATTCGGTGTCGAACCATGAGTTGATTTTCCAAATATGTCGAACTGAAGCCATACAAGATTCTTCTCGGTAACATCTATCATTGTTCCGTCGGAACTTCCCCAATCAGGAACGAGAAAAACATCATCTTTGCCAAAATACCCATGATCCAAAAGATATTCGATACCCATACGGCTGGATGTCTCTTCATCCGCAACATATGCAATGCCTATGGACCTCTTGGTAAGCGTTTCTTTTAAAATGAATTTTGAAGCAAACATAGAAGAAATCACAGCCTGACCGTTATCTTCTGTTCCGCGACCATATATCTTGCCATCTTTCACCGTAGGCTCAAAAGGAGGTGTATCCCAATCATTCAGATCACCGGCAGGAACGGTATCCATGTGCGCGATTATCCAAACGGTTCCTTTTTCTCTTCCGTTCTTCTTCGCAAGTATATTTGGCCTCATTATAGACGGGTCGGTCTCATCGGGAACGTCAACACGAATAACACTGTCGTATCCTTCCAGACATTTTATCAACATGTCGGCTCTCTTTCCTTCACCAACACCCCCGTTCTCCGGAGCCAAGGCTGGGATACGTATCATCGCAGACATCGTCTTTGTAATATCTTCGCGAGACCTTTCGATCTTGTCGAGAATTTCCCTTAGCTCCATAAGACTCTTAATCCTTTGTCGATTCATAATGTTTTGGTGACTAACAAACAAAAAATAGAAAAAAAGTATAAAAAAGAAGTTTGAATCGAACAATTATACTAAAATCATTCACTACGAACAATCATTGTAACTGCATTTCCGCCACCGAGACAGAGCGTTCCAAGTCCAATCTCTTTGTTACGATCGTGCAGAGAATAGATCAACGATGTAAGCAGACGTGAACCTGAACATCCGATCGGGTGTCCTAATGCGACTGCTCCACCATTAACATTGAAGACATCATCGGGAACATGCAGTTCTTTCTTGACTGCACATGATGCAGATGCGAATGCTTCATTGTGCTCGAAAATATCGATATCGTCGATGGTCATTCCTGCTTTCTTCAAAACATATTGTGTTGTAGGTATAGGTGCTTCCATGATACGCTCTGGAAGTACCCCGCGCTCCCCATATGCAATTATGGATGCGATTGGTTTGATGCCATGCTCTTCGGCATAAGACCTTGATGCAACAATTATGGCCGATCCTCCATCACTTAACTGTGATGAATTACCCGCTGTTACAATACCATCTTGCTTGAAAACAGGTTTAAGTTTACCGAGTGTTTCCATGGTTGTATCGGGCCTTATACCTTCATCCTGATCAAAGATCACATCTCCTTTCTTTGATTTTATGGTTACAGGAACTATTTCTTTCTGAAATTTGCCTGCGACCTGCGCCTTATTTGCCTTCATATGACTGTCGTATGAAAGTTGATCTGCATCCTGTCTTGTGACATTAAAACGCTCTGCAACGATCTCTCCTGTGAATCCCATATGCTGGTTGTTGAATATGTCCCAGAGTCCATCGTAGACCATATCATCGACCATAGGTTGATCGTTCATTTTAAGACCCCATCTTGCACCTTTGATGATATACGGAGCATTGCTCATGCTCTCCATTCCACCAGTGGCAAGAACGTTGTATTCTCCAGCTTTAACGGCATCTGCTGCATTCATAACGGCTTTTAATCCTGATCCACAAACCGCATTTACGGTGTACGAACCTATCTCAACTGGTAATCCTGCTCCGATGGCGGCTTGCCTTGCCGGGTTCTGGCCCAAACCCGCAGAGAGTACATTTCCCATGATACACTCCTCGATGTCTGTAGGAACCAATCCTGCCCTGCTCACAGCCTCACGAACTGCAATTGCTCCGAGTTCTGTAGCTTTGATATCCATCAGTGTCTTTCCATATTTTCCAATTGGAGTCCTTGCTGCACTAAGTATGACTGCTTCTTCCATATTTGCACCTCAAATATACTAGATGCATAAAAAAGAGTATAGTATATATTGGTGTCGGTTATTAACTTCGACTATTGACGAATTCAACCGGCTGTTCCAACCCCATTCTTTTCAAAGGTTTTGACAAATGACGCCTTGCTGCCGTGGGCGGTTCATACCATCCTTCAACAATCCATCTGTCTACCTTCTTTACCATAGGATCCTTAGCGACTGTATGACACTTTCTACAACGGAAACCCCGATCCTTTCCGATTGATTCCATAGTCTTTTTACATATCGGACAGATTGGATTCGAGATCTTATCATATCTGTCTGATACTTTTATAACTTTGATTTTCTCAACATTGAAGGTCCTCGGTTCTTCTCTGAGTTCTCCCATCACTCCAATCTTATCGCCGGTGTAAAGATTATCCAACGCAAGACGGAATTCTTTAGACGGCTCGTACGCACCACATGTGAGAATACCGTACTTTGTAAATATATCTATAAAAACATGACTTCCTTGTGTATGTCTGTCTTTAGAAATAACAGTACCTTCGACATAATAAGAACGGTTCGGGATCAGAACCTTTGCATTATGAACGATATGATCATCTGTTCCCTGATTAGTTAAGAATATGACCCACCTATCTTGAGGCTCTGTTTTGATGATATCGTGACCTTTGATCAAATCGACCATAACATCTCCTCTAAGGCCATACATGACTGGACACGGTGTGGAAGGCACCATTGCAACTTTCTGCATCCTATCCTCCCAACTATTGAATGTTGTTGATAATGAATGATCCATTTCTCTGATGGATGCAGGATCAAATATACGATCTGTCCCCCATCTGCTATTCGGCCTATATGACAATAATTCATATGTGCTGTCACGAGGCCTCCAGGCCATCCCACAAACAGATCCAATAACTCCCCTTCCACAACCGATCTCAAATTTTTTAGCTCCGATTCTTATTATCTCATTTTCGACGACAGAACGGTCCATTATCGTACGTACGCCATTCCAATAAAAATCCTGAGAAGGTTTTTTCTCACTTATTACAAGTCCCGGATCAGATTCTTCTTCGTGATGAGCCTCTATCAAAGGCTTGATCCTTTCGATGAGTTCATCCTTATCCGGTTCAAATTTGGTCATATTTGAATAACAATACAATTTTTTATTATCGATTATACCAATGAACGTTTTTTTTCCTGTTCCTTTTCCGAATCTCATCACCAATGAACCGTTTCCTCTTGTTTTCCAAGGAGTTGCAGGATTTAAGCGTACTAATCTAGGATTTCCAATAAGATCTAAATCATTAGTTAGTTCTCTGATTATTTCAGTCGCAAGAAATGTAGTGCAATTGCCTTTCATCGAATCGGTGTCATCAACCGCAACATACATGATGATGTCATTTCACAACTTCGATATAAGTTATTCCAATAATATCTCGATCATTTCACTAACAAAAAATATATTATTATCTGAAGACATCGAACCTTTTAGAAGATAAACGATATTATTTAGAGGTTTATCATAAGAAAAACATTTTGTTATATTTCCAAAAACATCTTGAAAATAAAATGTAAAACCTTTTGAAGACTCATTGATGTCATAAACTATTCCGACAATAGAATCATCACTTTCATTTGTTCCAATATTAATATATGAAGTAATAAAAATTATCATTATAACAGAAATACATAAAAGAAAGTACTTATCATTAAATATTTTCATAAAATAGTCATAATATCATAATTTTTTAAAAGGACATATTACAATTAATATTTTTGAGGCCCCCACCCCTTCATTTCCACTGCAAATAAAAAATAAAGATTCAATATTTTTAATAAAATTTTTTTAAATAAAATTAAAAAATTCTATAATTTGATAAATATAATTGATTAAAAAATATTAATCAATTTTTGAAGTTTTATAAAAATTTACCGATGACCCATAAAGCAAAAATGAATACAATAATCGTACCAATGCATGCTCCAATAACCAACCAACCTTTCATTGATTTTTTCTCCTATGTGATAGCACTATAATCAACCATATATTCGTTCAGTTATAAAATAGATATACTTCAAATATATTTTTTAAAAACAGAGTTATTCAATATAACATTAAATAAATACTAAGAAAGTTCTACACGAAAAAGGGGAATATCGAGTGGAAGATTCAATTTTCAAAAAATATATAGAAAAAAGAAATATTCTAATCGAAAATAAAAATATTTTACAATTTACATATATTCCCGATCAATTACCTCATAGAGATCATGAAATTAATGATATTGTTGAAATTATTTCTCCATCATTAAATAAAGATAAACCTTCTAATATTCTAATAATTGGAAAAACAGGTACTGGAAAAACAGCTGTTATGAATTATATTGGAAAAGAATTAAAAAAAGCAGATCCAGAAGAAAAAAATTGTAGTTTTGTTTATATTAATTGTGAAATTGTTGATACTCCTTCTGGAATTTTATATAATATTTCGAATCAAATTATTACAGAATTTAATAGAAAAATTCCATATACTGGATGGAGTTTAGATAAAGTTTATAGTGAATTAATAACTTATATTGATGAAAAAAATAAAGTTTTCATTGTTGTATTAGATGAAATAGATAGATCATTTAAAAAAAATGGCGATGATATTTTTTATTTTTTAACATCAATGAATGAAACTCTTAAAAATTCAAAAGTTTCAATAATAGGTATTACAAATAATACAAAATTTACTGAAATGCTTACAACAAAAATCAAAAGTAGATTAGGTGAAGAAAAAATTATTTTTCCTCCATATACACCTAATGAATTACAAGATATTTTAAAAGATAGAGCAAAAATAGCTTTTAAACCTGGTGTATTAGATGAAGGTGTGATTCCATATTGTGCAGCTATTTCTGCACAAGATTCTGGAGATGCAAGAAAAGCTTTGGATATTTTAAGAATTGCAGCAGATATTGCAGAAAGAAATGGAGATCAAACAATTACTGAAGCTCATGTTAATTTTGCAAGAAATAAAATTGAATTAGATGCTGTAATAGAAGTTATTAAAACAATTACAATTCAATCAAAAATTGTTCTTATGAGTATTGTTAAAAATCAAGAAAATGAGAATAATAAAATGACCACTGGTGATGTATATACAACTTACAAAGAAATATGTACTATAATCGGAAATCAAATATTATCTCAAAGAAGAGTTGCAGATCTTATTTCTGAATTAGATATGTTAGGAATAATTCATGCTAGAGTTAAATCCTTTGGAAGTAAAGGAAGAACAAAAGAAATTGAACTCAATATAAGTAAAGATATTACTCAGATTGTTATTGATGATGATATTTTTAGACCTTTAATAAATTATAAGCCATCAAAACAAACAACTTTAATGTAAATTTCATTAAATTTTTAATGAAAAATATAATTTATTCTTTTTAAGTCGCAGTGGAAATGAAGGGGTGGGGGTCTTATTTTGTTGTTCTTGTTTTCTCTTTATAATATTTTCCGTATTCACGATAATCCATATAGAAATTCAAAGCTATAAAAGAAAATATTATTGTTAAAAATATCATTGTTATACAAGGAATTGCATTTGGTACTTGTGTGTTAATAACATTTATTTTTCCATGAAATACCATATTGAATACACCTGCAAACGGAATTTCAATCCAAGCAACCGAATTTATCCTTTCAGATGTTATAAGTTGACCTATAGCGCCACTTACACCATTTTGATCAAAAGTATAATTTGCTTTGTTGTCGCCCATTGTTAAATATCCGCTGGTTTCTTCTAAACTACTTAAAATAATACTAACAGTTTTACTGCTATATCCAACATCATACATTGTAAATGTGCCTGATAAATTGTTATAATCTGTACCGTTAGTACAAGACCACAGATTAGATGGATAATTTTCTAATGATGGGGCACTCCATGTTCCATCTCCATTATAATCCAACCATAATATTGCACGATGAATCACAGGATTCATCGCAGATCCTCGATCATAAATGATAACATCTCCGTATTCTCCAAAATGAGAATATCCTGAAATGTAACCTTCAACATAAGATTGGATTGTAACATACTCTTTATTTTTGAGAAGGACCATATCTCCTGTATCTATTATACCAATCTGAGAAGAATTACTGTGTTGCATACTTTGTGATTCTACAGTAGTATATGTAGGATCCACTCCGGATGCATGTTCAATGCCAAAATAAGCGCCACTCATAATAGCAACGGCTATGACAATGACCAAAATGAAATTTCGGATTTCTTTATCCATCAGAAGGAGAACAGAGCTGAAATTATAATTATGTTCCTAATAATCCTAAAAAGAATTATATGGAAACCGATATTCACTGTACATGAATAGACCTTCCAACGATCAGTATTTTATGGATATGGCAGAGTTGGTATCCTCAAGATCGACTTGTATCAGAAGAAAGGTCGGAGCAGTTATAGTGAGGGAAAAGCACATTCTTTCTACAGGTTACAATGGATCGCCAAAAGGAACCAAGCACTGTGAAGAATTAGGATGCATCAGAGATCAATTGAATATTCCATCTGGCACTAGGCATGAATTGTGTAGAGGAGTACACGCGGAACAGAACGCTGTTGCACAGGCTGCATACTTTGGCATAAGTGTCAATGGTGGAACACTGTATACAACAACATTTCCATGTTCAATGTGT
This sequence comes from Candidatus Methanomethylophilaceae archaeon, assembly GCA_023230065.1. Classification (GTDB taxonomy): domain Archaea; phylum Thermoplasmatota; class Thermoplasmata; order Methanomassiliicoccales; family Methanomethylophilaceae; genus JALNYB01. Next base: position 15,419 of record JALNYB010000008.1, on the reverse strand, counting down.
GCAAAGATCTTGATAAATTCAGGAATAGTCGAGATAGTTTATCATACAGGTTATATGGATGATCTCTCAAAAGAGCTTCTTTCAGAGACAAATATCAATATCCGCAGGTATCCACCCGAAGAAGAGGTTTTGAACAATTCAGAAAAGACTTACATTATAAACTAATCATATATTTGACGTTTTCAAGACAATTACCCTTAAGTACGGTCAAGAGATACCAAGCTCTGCAAATAGTCGGGGAGTGTAAATTGAGCCGAACTGACATACTTTCGGAAATAAAAAAGGCTGAAACGGAAGCGGATGCTAAAGTCATAAAAGCTGAAGCAGACAAAAAAACCGCAATCGCGGAAGCCCGCAGAGATTCTGTGAAGAGAATTCAAGACGCTGAAGCAGAAATGCGCAGCTCTTACGAATCCGCAATGACAAAAGAAGCAGAAGTCCTCAATATTGAGAGAGACCTAAAGCTTGCCGTAGGCAAGAAAGAGGCCGATACAATCGAGGCAGCTTCTGAAAGAAAAATCAAGGAAGTCAACGATTTTCTCGCAAAGAAATTTGAGGAGACAATAAATGTCGCTTCCTGAGTCGATGAGTAGGATTGTGATCGTGGGTACTAAATCCCGCATGGACGAGGCTATAGAGGCCTTTTACAGCGTGAAAGCACTCCACCTGATCGATCATACCACCGGCGCGGATGGTCTTTCGATAGGAACACCAAAAGCTTCAAACTCAAAAGCATCTGAAAGGTTGCTAAAAGTCAAAGCTATGGAAAAAGAGCTTGGAATCAACAAACACACTGATTCCGCTAAAGTTACAATCGAAGATGTAAAGAGTCAGATTTCATCTGACGGCGTCGAAAATATCGAGGGCGAGATATTATCTGTTCTCGATAAAAGGAATGATCTTAATCAAAGAATCACTGAGTTAAACTCTAAGAAGAAGAATTTAGAGCTTCTCGTTGCGATCCCTGTGGAACTTGAACTTTATTCGGGTTACAAGTCCATCACATCCATCGTAGGTTCTATAAGCGAGGATCCCACAGAGGCACTGAAAGCAGTGGCCAATTCTGAATCCTTCATTTCTTATAAGAAGAAAGAAGGCGGAGTGGTCGCAGTTTTCGTTAAGTCGACGGATAGGGATGCCGTAGCAGCAATATTGGCTGATTACGGATTTGTTGAGATATCTGTTCCAGAAGGAACAGGTTCTGTGGCAGATAACCTCCATATTACAGAGGAGAGCATAGCGGCCCTCACCGCACAGCTCGAATCAGTCGAGAAAGAGATCGAGGTTCTTCGGATAAAACACAAAACCTTCCTTAGGGCAACCGATGAGCAGTTATCCATTGAGATCGAAAAGGGGGAGGTCCCTCTCAGGATCGCAGTGAGTGACTACTCGTATATGTTAGATGCATGGGTGCCTACAAAAAAGGTCGAGTTCGTAAAAACTGAACTCGAGTCCAAACTCGGAAACGATGTTTATGTCGAATTCGAGGAAACTCGTGGAAGAAATCTCCATGAGGAAGAGGAAGCTGAGGAAAGATTCAAAACTGTTCCAACAAAACAGAATAACGGAGCAATTACAAAGGAATTCGAGTATGCGAGAAGTTTAGTCTCGATACCGAAATATCAGGAGATCGACCCAGCGGTCCTTATCATGATATTCCTCCCATTGTTCTTCGGATTTATGATCGGAGATTGCGGTTACGCTATTCCATTCATCATATTGGGTGCATATGGCCTCAAGGTCACGCATCATAAGGATTGGCGTGCAATCGCAACTGTGCTGTTCTTCGGCGGTATATGGTCGTTCGTTTTTGGTTTCTTCTTCTTTGGAGAGGCCTTAGGAATGCATTTTATAACCGGTCCGGAAGTAATTCTTGTGAACGCAGGTGGCACATCAGTGACCTGGGAATATCTTCTAGGAGTTCATTTCCCAGATTGGTTCTCTGGCATCCTGCCTTATGGACACGGAATCGGTAAATTAGATCAAGTTTCAATGCTTCTAAAATTATCCGTTTATGTGGGTATCGTGCACCTTCTCATTGGATACGTGTGCGGTTTCATCAATAAGAGAACACAGCACAATACAAAGGTCGCGTTCTTCGAGAAGGGCGGATGGATTATCTCATTCATTGGAATGGTGATATTCTGTTATGCACTCACTCAGGTCATGATCAGTAAACAGGATTTCTCCGGAATAACATTGAACCTATTCATAATAGGATTGATCCTATTGATTGTTGGTATCATAGTAAATTGGAAGACAGAGAAAGCGCAGGCGATTATGGAGTTACCCGGAATAGTGGGAAACATCCTTTCGTATACTCGTCTTGCGGCTATCGGCATGTCTAAAGCAGGCATGGCGTTAGCATTCAATTATATCGTGTTCGGAATGATCATTCCGTATACGGCAGCAGGACCAGATTGGTCTGCAATAGCATTTGTAATTCTTGGAATTTTGATGTTTGCATTCCTTCATCTTGTCATTTGGACATTGGGTATTTTGTCTGCAGGACTGCACGCCTTAAGGTTGCAGTATGTGGAACTTATGACCAAGTTCTTTGACGGTAACGGAGTGCTTTTCAATCCTTTGAAGGTCAAGCGCGAAAAAACCATTTCAGTTAATAAAGAAATAACTAATAAAGAGGTATAAAAATGGCAGCAGATATAGGAACAGGACTTATCGCAATCGGAGCAGGACTTGCAGTTGGATTAACAGGTCTTGGAGCCGGTATGGCAGAGAAAGATGTAGGAGCAGCAGCAGTTGGAGCAATCACAGAGGATCAAACTCTTTTTGGTAAAGCAATGATCTTCATGGTTCTTCCTGAGACAATCGTCATCTTTGGTCTCGTTATCGCTATTATGGCAATCTTCGTTATGTAAGCCAGAGGCTAACTCATGGCATTAGATAGTGTAACGAAGGAGATTGTCGCTTCTGCCGACAAATCTGTTGCGGACCTTAAGTCCCAACAGAACGCTGAGATAAAAGCCATCTTAGCACAGGCAGATGCAATGATCGCCGATATGAAAGAAAAAGAGGACAAAAAGCTCAAAGAAGCAATTGAGCATCTCAAACGCCAGGAGCTGTCCAGCGCAGAGCTGGAGAGTAAAAAAATAGTTTTGGCAAAAAAGAAGGAGATCCTCGCTAAGGCATTCGAAGCAGCGCTTGCTGGCCTAGAGTCTGCATCAAAAGATGAAAAATTGGCGCAGTACAAAAAAATGGTCGAATCCGCAAAAACTGTTGTCGACGAGCCAAAAGCGTTCGTTTCTAAGGACGATAAGTTCACCGCAAAAGAACTCGGTGTCTCATCAGTCGAAGTAGACACAAGGATCCGTTCAGGTCTCATCCTCCAAAGTGAGGATGGGAATGTTGAGGTCGATATGCAATATGAGACCCTTCTCCAGACAATCTGGGATAGCGAGATCAAAACTTTGTCTGAAATTTTATTCGGGTGAGACTAATGATGTTTAGGCGCAACGGAAAAAAAGGCAACTATGCATATACCGTCGCAAGGGTAAAGGCCAAAAAATCACTTCTGATGAAGGAAGAGGATTACAGCAAAATGATGATGATGACCGTACCGGAGATGTCTCGTTATATTAGCGAGACAGGCTATCAGAAAGAGATGGTCGACCTCGCAGTGAGGAGTTCAGGTCTGGATCTTCTGGAGCACGCCACGTACACAAATATGGCAAAGGTGTTCAGCACAATCCTTGAAGCATCGGAAGGAGAGCTTAGTGACATGCTTTCGGCATATCTCGCAAAGTGGGATATCTGGAATATGAAGGTCATACTCCGCGGCAAGTCATACGGACTTGATGCCAATGGAATCAAGGAAGACCTTGTTCCAGCTGGTAGTCTCAGCGCCGAATCTTTGGATAAGCTTATTGCAATCGATTCACAAGAAGATATAATCGCAGCCTTTGGAAAAATGGCACATGTAACTTTCACTCCCGAAGTACTTGCAGCTCAAAAAGCAGGCATTAATCTCGAGGAGATTGAAGACTATCTAGACAAGTTCTATTATACAAGGCTGGTCAACAGTGTCGATACTTCCTCAAGGCCTTCGCTTCTCTTCCTGAATTTCGTCAGGCAGGAGATCGATCTTGAGAATCTGGAAACAATCCTTAAGTTGAAAGTTGAAGGGATCCGCGGAGATGCTGTATTAAAATACATCATTCCCGAGGGGAAGCACATCGATATGAAATTGGCCATGCAGTTGGCAAATGCAGAGAGTATCGAAGCAATGATTCCTGATCTCGCAGGCCTTGACTTCTATGAGAATATCAAGGATGCGCTTCCGACAGCTAACAAATCTCTTTTAGGGGTTTTGGCTGGTTTGAAAGGATATGCAATGCAGCAGGCAAAGAAATTCTCACACCTTTATCCTCTTTCAGTGATACCTGTATTAGATTTCATGATCCACAAGGAGAATGAGGTCGATAATATCAGGATTATCGCAAGGGGCACGGAGAGCGGATTGAGTAAAGAAGAAATCAAAGCACTACTGGTGATCTAATGCAGATAGCAGTTATTGGAACAGACGAGTTTGTTCTGGGATTCAGATTAGCTGGACTCAGACGCGTATTCGTCGCAGATAAGGAAACATACCAGGAAAAAATGAGTGAGGCAATGTCGGATTCGAACATTGGTATCCTCGCTGTCGACGCAAAAGACCTGGATTTCCTTCCAACAAATGTTAGGACAAAGTATCTGGATTCTATCCAGCCTGTTGTCGTACCTGTAGGTGGAGATGAAAGCGACCTTCGTGAGAAGGTTAAAAGAGCAATTGGCGTTGATTTATACAAAACAGAGGATGAATGAATGAGCACTGAAGGTGTAATTTACAGAGTTGCGGGTCCAGTAGTGACCGCCAAAGGAATCTCACCCAAAATGTACGATGTCGTACACGTTGGAACAGAGAAACTGATGGGTGAAGTCATTAAGATCGTCGGCGACTATTCTATCATCCAGGTTTACGAGAATACATCCGGTATCAAACCCGGAGAACCGGTATCAAACACAGGGTTACCTCTCGTTGTAGAACTCGGACCAGGACTTCTGACATCAGTTTATGATGGAATTCAGAGGCCACTCCCAGTACTTAGGGACAAAATGGGAGATTACATCTTCCGTGGAGTTACCGCACCTGGACTTGACAGAAAAAAGAAATGGGATTTCACTCCCGTTGTTAAGAAAGGCGATGAAGTTGAGGCAGGACAGGTACTTGGTACCGTCATGGAAGGAACCATGCTCCACAAGATCATGGTACCAATCTCGATAAAGAAAGGAAAAATCGATTCGATATCGGCTGGTATGTTCACAGTTGAAGATACTATTGCAGAGATCGATGGCGTAAAAGTCATGATGATGCAGAAATGGCCGGTCCGTGTACCAAGACCTGTTTCTGAGAAATATCAGCCCGATGTGCCGTTGATCACAGGACTCAGGGTTCTGGATACTATGTTCCCGCTCGCAAAAGGCGGAGCAGCAGCAATCCCCGGTGCATTCGGTACCGGAAAAACAGTTACCCAGCAGTCTCTTGCAAAGTATTCTGATGCACAGATCGTCGTATATATTGGATGTGGTGAAAGAGGAAACGAGATGACAGAGGTTCTTACAGAATTCCCTGAACTCGTAGATCCTAAGACCGGACAGTCACTTATGAACAGGACCGTTCTTATCGCAAACACATCCAACATGCCTGTAGCAGCTAGAGAAGCTTCGGTTTATACCGGAATGACAATCGCTGAGTACTTCAGGGATATGGGATACGATGTCGCGCTCATGGCAGACTCCACTTCAAGGTGGGCAGAGGCCATGCGTGAGATTTCATCTAGGTTGGAAGAGATGCCCGGAGAAGAAGGATATCCTGCATATTTGTCAGGGCGTCTTTCGGAATTCTACGAGCGTGCCTGCCGTGCAAAATCACTTTGCGGTGAAGATGGGTCTATTTCAGTTATCGGTGCAGTTTCGCCTCCTGGTGGAGATTTATCCGAACCTGTTACTCAGAACACTCTGCGTATCGTTCGTGTCTTCTGGGCACTGGATACAAAACTCAGAGAGAGAAGACATTTCCCAACCATCAACTGGTTGACGTCGTATACAATGTACAACAAACAGCTCGAGGGATGGTATAAGAAGAATGTTGCAGAGGATTTCCCACAGCTCAAATCATGGGCTATGCAGGTCTTGCAGAAAGAGTCTGAACTTCAAGAAATCGTGCAGATGGTCGGTTCCGATTCATTGCCCGATGAACAGAAGATCACACTCGAAGTTGCAAAGATGATCCGTGAGATCTACTTGCAGCAGAACGCATACCACCCTGTAGATTGTTATTGTCCTATTGCGAGACAGTACGTTATGATGAAACTCATCAAGAAGTACTCGGACCTTGCAGAAAAGGCACTCAAAGCAGGCATTTCGGTTGAAAAGATCGCATATGTTCCAGTAAGGCAGAGATTCAATCAGGCCAAATACGAAGAAAATATCGATTCTGAACTAGAAGCGGTTGGAAAGGACATGGACACACAGTTCGCAGCATTGGGAGTGTAAGACAATGGCAAACGTTAAAGTATCCAAAGAATACAAGACGATTTCACAGATTGCAGGACCTCTTGTCTTTGTAAAGAAGACAGATCCTGTAGGATATCAGGAAATGGTCAACGTAAGATTGTCCGACGGATCCATGAAGAGAGGACAGGTCCTCGATTCATCAGAGGATCTAGTCGTCGTTCAGATCTTCGAAGGTACAACCGGTATCGATAGAGCAGCATCCGTACGTTTCCTCGGTGAGACAATGAAGATGCCTGTTTCCAAAGATATGCTTGGAAGAGTTCTATCTGGTGCAGGAGAACCTCTAGATGGAGGATCTAAAATAATTCCAGAGAAAGAACTTGATATCGAAGGAGCAGCTATCAATCCATGGGCAAGAGACAGCCCTGCTGATTTCATTCAGACAGGAATCTCGACCATTGATGGAATGAACACACTTGTCAGGGGACAGAAATTACCTATCTTCTCGGCATCCGGACTTCCTCATAATGAGATAGCTTTGCAGATCGCAAGACAGGCAAAGGTTATCGGAGAGAATGAAGAGTTCGCAGTAGTGTTCATCGCTATGGGTATAACGAACGAAGAGAAGCAGATGTTCATGACAGAGTTCGAAAGAACTGGTGCATTGAAGAATGCAGTGGTTTTCCTGAACCTTGCGGATGACCCGGCTGTCGAACGTATCGTTACACCTCGTCTCGGACTCACAACAGCGGAGTATATGGCTTTCGATCTCGGAATGCAGGTTCTGGTCATCATGACCGATGTCACCAATTATTGTGAGGCATTGCGTCAGGTCGGAGCAGCAAGAGAAGAGGTTCCCGGAAGGCGTGGCTACCCCGGTTACATGTATACCGATCTGGCACAGCTCTACGAGCGTGCTGGAAAGATCAAGGATAAGAAAGGTTCGATCACACAGATTCCCATCCTTTCGATGCCTGGTGACGATATCACACATCCGATCCCCGATCTATCAGGATATATCACCGAGGGTCAGATCGTTCTGTCAAGAGAACTTCACAGAAGCGGTATATACCCGCCGGTTAACGTATCCTCATCACTCAGCCGTTTGATGAACTCCGGTATCGGAAAAGGAAAGACCCGTGACGATCATAAAGCAGTCTCCGATCAGATGTATGCTGCATACGCAGAAGGTAAGGACCTTCGTGGATTGGTAGCAATCGTCGGTAAGGATTCATTGTCCGCAAAAGACAGGAAACTCTTGGACTTTGCAGATCTTTTCGAGGACCGCATAGTTCGTCAGGGAGTCGATGAAGACCGTACAATCGAGGATACTCTCAATATCGCTTGGGATATCCTGAAAGAACTCGATGTTGATCAGTTGAACAGGATCGACCGTAAGTACATCGAGAAATATCTCAAGAAGTGAGTCTAATGGCCAGCCACGAGATTACCCCGACCCGTTCCGTTCTGATGGAACTCAAAAAGAAGATCAAGTTATCCCAGAGCGGATACAAGATCATGAAGATGAAGAGAGATGGTCTCATCATCGAGTTCTTCGAAGTATTGGAAAAGGCGAGGAAGATGCGCGCAGGAGTACTATCCGATTACGAGACAGCAATGAGGAAGATCACCGTTGCTCGTGCCGTAGAAGGAGATATCGCCGTAAAAAGCGCTGCGTACGCTCTCAAGGCAGACCCACAGGTCAAATTAGGCAGCAAAAGCATCATGGGAATGATGGTGCCGAAGGTTGAGATCGCGGAGTCACTCCACACTAATATCACTGAAAAGGGATATGGTGTGATCTCAACATCAACACTCATCGAAGAGGCTGCAGCAGCCTTTGAGAAACTTCTTGATACTTTAGTCCGTGCGGCTGAGATCGAGACAACCATGAAAAAACTGCTTGATGAGATCGAGAGGACCAAGAGAAGGGTAAACGCTCTTGAATTCAAGATCATTCCCGAACTCAAGGATTCCGAGAGGTTCGTTAAATTCCGTCTTGAAGAGATGGAAAGAGAGAACACCACTCGTCTCAAGCATCTGAAGAAGAAAGGAGAGGCCGCAGAGTGAAGTCGTTCGAAGAACGCTGGAATTCGATCAAAAGTGATCCTAAAAAGATTAAAAAGCTTTTTATGACCATTTGGATCGTAGCGTATTCGACGCTCATACTGGGCTTTGTCCTGATCCTCTGGGTCTTACTATTCTCGAGATAAAACAAACCATTTAAATCAAATTTCTTTTTCATTCTTTTCTACAAGAAAATTTTATAGTTCGTGAACACCTCAGACCTTGTTGTTCAGATTCAATCTAACAGTAAGTGTTATTTTTCTGAAGATGCCTTGTTATCCTTAATTAAACATTAAAGTAGATGGGGGAAAACGGAAATTTTGAATCATGTGAAAATATCAATGATAGGTTTCGGAATCTTAGATCTTTGAACAAGGACGTCATAAATTAGGATTCAGATTTTCATATCACAATCGTTCTTTGTCGTAATATATACAATGGATGAACATGGCAATACTTAGAATGACCATGATTACTCCCAGTAGTGGCATAAATGTCATCATACTGAAATTCACTACAGGCAACGATGTCATCCACATAGTGCTGAACGAAGAACCCGAGTCTATCATCCAGTATATAGCACTCAATAAGTATGTCATTAAGCCACCGATGAACAACACGAATGAGGTCTTCAACTCGTCTTCATGATTCATAGTGTCCCTCTGTATACGTAACTGTTGCTATAGTAATCATAGAAAGAATCCATCCCGGTTTCCAGACTATCGTCTTCTGTTGCATTCAAAGCTGAAACCCTATCAATAGAGGTAATATAATCTGTCCAAGCGATTGTTTTTTGAATCGCTTTTTGATCGGAGCCGCATTGTACGCCGTAACATTTGGTGTTGTTTCCTATAATACAGACGGATGTCATTGTCGCTGTGTCGGAATAGGAAATTGAGAGGTCGGTTTGATTCCAATCTATGCTGGTTCTATACAACGTAACAATATAGCCGTTATCCACAAGACCGTTGATAATTATAGGGGCCTCAGTAACATTGTCCTTGATCCAACCGTCTGATATAATAACAAGATCTTTTTTTTCGGATTGAGTGCTTATTTCAGATGTGCTGGAGGTGTTTGCTGTCAGTTGTTTTATCAGATAATCTGCTGGACTGTCGTTTCCGAGTACATAAACATTATAATTCTTGTCTGGCCGTTCAATCACGCGACATGTTATTTCCATATCTAGTGAAGGCATGGTAAGTTCGGTCTCATTGACCGTTCCTTGTGATGTCGTGTCTGTGCCAATAACAGTTTCACTGCTGTTATTTGCAATTACATTCATTCCGACAACGACGAATGCGCATACAATAAAAAATGTAATTATCTGTGTCGATTTGATGTTTATGCCTTCAAATATAACAACCGAGGTCTAACTATTTACGAGTTTACTTTTAGGTCAGAACGATGCGATAGGGAAGTGATTATATTTTGAAATTTGCTGTTAGTGTATTTTACAATCAATGTTGTAGTGATCTAATAATTCGATTTATAAAAAGGTTCAATTATTGAAATTTTTCATAGTCATTTTTCCGGTACCTAGGTGTACAATGGGCATTATTGCTGGGTCCGGATTGAAGTTGTGCATCTTCTGATATTCGGTCTGTCCTTGCCAAGCGGATGCATTGATCATCTTAATGCCTCTGTATGCGCCGGTTCCTGCCCCATGTACGTGACCGGATACGAAAATATCAGGGATATTCTCCATGACTAGGTAGTCCTTCTTTTCAGGTGCTAAGGCGGTTTTCTGACCATACATCGGAGCGAGATGACGTCTCTTAAGCATCTCTTCCATGACCTTTATAGGATCATCATATGTGAGTTGCTGAACTCCAGAAATCCAATCATCGATGCTTTTTCCATGATATGACAGTAAAGTTCTTCCTTCGACTTTGATGTTTATTGGGTTACTAACCATCATGATGTTGGAATCGAAGCTCTTAGTGAATACTTCATTCAGAGCGGGTTGTGGTTCTGCTAGACGTACGGCATCGTGATTTCCTGGGTGGATCACTATCTGTATATGGTCAGGTATTTCTTTTAGATAGTTTGCCAGTGTTTCGTACTGCTTGTAAATATCAAGGATATCTAATTCTTCTTCCTGTCCAGGGAAGATACCTATGCCATCGACTATGTCTCCAGGGAATACAAGATAATCAATATCCGAGTCATATGCGTTGGTTTTCAGCCACTGTATCATTTTTTCCCAATTGTTCTTAAGGAAAGTGTAGCTTCCAACATGAACATCAGAAAGGAATGCTACGGATGATACGGAATCAGATGCAATCCAATTATTGTTCTTTGGAATGTCAGGTCTGAATATTTCATCAGCAATAAAAAGGTCTCCTTTCGAAGTGGATTTGCCCGATACACCTATGACTTCGTCAGTAACGAAGATTTCTTTGATGTTTGGTGAATCTTTCGATATGAGTACAGTGCACATTCCAGTATCGTCTTCTAATTTAAGGATAACATGACCGTTCTTTGTGTCTTTTTTTTCATAGATCATGCCAATGATCTTTGTCTCTCTTCCCAAACGAATAGCTTTCTCAATAGGCATAGCATGTCCGAAATCTCTGCGGCTTTCTATTAGTTTTTTAAGAGCATAGAATCTGCTTTTGAAAAAATTAGCAAAATCATTGATTTTGCCTTCACATGTAGATTCTCCGGTGACATCTGTTCCAGGCATTATCTTCAAATCAAGATTTTTTTTATTTTTAGGTGCAATCGTCTTAGGACATTCAAATATGATCTTATCTCCTGCAATGCAATCCATGATGTCTTTTTTGTCAACGAACATAGAATTTGCAGAGATTGTTGTAAGAACAGTATTTATGAATTCCATCGGGTGTGAGTTGGAAAGTACCATTTCCAATGCATCGGGCGAAAGAAAGATCTTCTTCTGCGCTGCTGCACTAAGCACTTCCGATCTCATGTGTCTCCGATAACAGTCAACAGTAAAAAACCTTTTAGGGGTTTATAGCGCGGAGTGTTAAATACCAACATAACATCACAAAAATCCATGGTAACTGTGAACATCTCATGCCCGGTATTTCCCAGTGAGGATTCCGAAAAGGTAAAAGCTGCGATACTCAGTATTTTTCCAAAAGCTGTATTGGAAGAAGTAGACTCGGTCTTCAGCGGATCTGCGGATATTGTTAATTTTTCTAATCTCATAAGGAAACAAGAGATATTAGATAGCACGAGAAGTGTTATGCGCAAAGGCATATGTAGCCATAAAACGACCATTTATCTGAATAAACAGGTAGCTACTGTGGGTAAAATATCATTCACAGAAGAACGCACCATATTGGGTACAATAACGGTTACGATAGGGGACGAGGACATAGATGGATTGATAGATAGGGTGGCACCACAGACAGTTGATGGAAGGGAGGTCAGGATATGATAGGGGTATCGTGTCCGGATTTTTGTTCACACAATTTCGTGGAGATCTGGAATATGGTCTCTGAGAATTTCAAGCACTGGGAGATATTTTCCGAAGCCAATCATGCATTACCTGCGAATACAGGATTGTTCTTGGGATTCAGGGATGATCACAAGGATATGACTTATTCTATTCACGCTCCCATTGCAGATATAAATATCGCATCACTAAACGAGAGGATCAGAGAAGCTTCCTTCATGGAGATATATTCTACGATAGAAAGTGCGAAAGAGATGGGTATCAGAACAATCACAATTCATCCAGGCATATATTCGCTTGCGGTCGGAGGAATGAAAGAGCGTTCTATTGCAAATGCTAAGCTCGCACTCAAAATGTTGTCACATTCCGCAAGATCGGTTGGAGACATCACCTTGGCGGTCGAGAACATGCCTTCTTTTCCCATTATGATGGGACAAACACCTGATGAATTGGGGGAGCTTGTTGATGGAACGGATCTCAGTATTTGTTTCGATATTGGACATGCTAATACCATGAATTGCATCAACGAGTTCATCGACAGATTCAAGGACAGACTTGCTAACGTCCACATTCATGACAATATGGGTGACAGGGATGCCCATTTGGGCCTCGGTGAAGGTAATATAGATTTTGAGGCTGTAATATCCAAACTTAAGGGATATACTGGGAATTATATTATCGAAGCTAAAAGTCTGGAATCTGCGATAAGGTCAAAGGTAGTTCTGGAAAAGCTTTTGAATTGATCAGTTTTTTTCGAATCTATCACTCAATATAGGAAGATCTTTAAGGCCTTTTGCAGAATGCAGGAACTTATAGATGAAGTATATTGCAGCTGGTATTCCAGCAAAAACGATCAATAATGTAATGGACCCTGATATGGCCGTACCCATTCCGAGCCATATGAAAGATGAAAGGTAATCGTTGGCAAAATGCAGAAGTATTGATGCATAGAGTCCGAATCTCACGAACAAATATCCTTCTGCAAGCCCCATTAGTGCAGCAATGAATATTTTTCCTGAGCCCCAACCTTGATTGTGTGCTAGACCAAACATTATTGCTGAGAATATTATGAAGACAATAGCGATTTTGGTCATTTTGAATCCGCCGAAGAGATATCTCCATGAACTCTTGTCCTTCTTGATCACTAAGGATATTATCATCACTGGAACACCTATGTAAAGGACACGTGTGATTATCTCTTCCCACACGGCTGCGTCAGCCAGCATGTACATAAGTTCTGTTTGTGTGTATTTATCCATCCAGGATGTGTCGATGGTTATTCCAAAAAAGAATATGATCACGATGTATGTTATCTGAATGGTCAGCATCCCAGTCATTAGGATACAGACCCAAAAAAGGCCAGTTCTTTCCATCATGGCATCGCTATTATCCGTTATTGCTGTCTTCAGATTGTCATAGAATTTTTTTATGGCCCATATTAAACAAACAAGGATTACTATGACGATTAGTACCCAATATATTTGACCTAGCCAATTTGGTGCAGTGAAGAATACCGTTGGCGTTGGTAGGACAACGATAAAGCTTATGTTCATTGTTTCAAGGAGACCGAATACATTTTCTAAGTTCAGTACGAGGCAAAGCGCTTCGGTCAGAAGTATGAATACCATTATGATACAAGATAGAAACGCAAGTGAGAATAGCGGATTGTTGCTGAAATCCAAGAAATATTCTTTCTGATGTTGAGTGACAGAGGAGTTTGTGTCAAATCCACAGAATGTGCAGAATCTTGCGTTATTCTTCAAAGGTTGGTCACAATTAGGACAGTTTTTGTTCATCAACGTATCCTTCTACAAGTTTTACGATGTTATCTGTTCTCTCATATTCTAGTATCGCAAGCACGGATCTTCTGTATTTAGCAATGTCAATCAGTTGATATGCTATATATTTTTCACGATCTGCACTGACTTTGGCATAGCCTTTCACAGTGTTCACATACTTGTCCCAATCCATCACAAATGTCTCAGGTGAAGACATATCGAATTTGCGTTTCATTCCTTTCTTGGCAAGTCTGTGTTCTTTTGTAAATTCTATTGTTTTGATATTATTGATGTATACATTTGTAAAATCATCATCATTCATATCAAGCGGGATGACACGTTTTTCATCTTTTGTGCACAGATCGACTATTTCGCAGTATGCAGGTGTCGGTGTTTCTATTTCTCCGAAGACAGAGAGACGATAAGCATAAACCATATCCAATTCCCCGATCTCATATTCGTCTCCGAGTTCCTTTCTATTGCATACGGCTTGTATTTCTTCTATGCCCAGAGGGATGGCGTACGCCTCGTACTTTCCATATAATTCCCTTACTTTTTCGGCTTCGGACGTTAGTCCTTTGATAATCGGAAGAATGTCGATACGGCAGCTTCCAACAGTCAAAGAGATCATTTCTTTGTGCTCCTTGAGAGTACCATATCTGTAAGTTCCTGTTTATCGTCGATCTTCTCCAGTTCTGCATTGGAGACTATCGCCGTAGAATTGATGTTGTCTGCGGAGTGTTTCTTTTCCACTATCATCAATGAATGTCTGCCAGCGATTCTGGAGATCTCTGAAGCTATCAGTGCTTTCTGAATGAGTTTTTCCTCGTCTGTTCCAAGGCCGGTAAGAATGGTCATCTGTTGACTTCTTGTAATCGCTTCAAATGGGCTTTTTATCACAGGCGTGATTGAGAAACCAATATCTAGAAGGTGATTCAGAGGACGGAAACTTGTGCGGGATTCTCCGGAGACCTCATATGAATCGGATTTCTTCTCACTTTTGTATTCGAATGGGTTCAGTGCTTGTATGATAGGGACATTCAGGAATTCTTCCAATCTCATGGCTGCATCGATCATAGCACCCATTCCAGATTCATACATCTGAATTGTACGTCTAGATACGCCTGCAGTTTCTGCAAGGGTTCCAAGGCTGATGCCGTTGTTCTCTCTGAGATGTTTCAGTAGACCGCTGTCGATCCTCACATACAGTCCGCCCGGGGCGGCGAATATGAATGGCGGTACCTCTTCTATGACGTGATCTGCCAAGGTCTCGTTGGAGATTATCGGTATTTTGAATCTTGAATAGACTATGCCTGCTTCTAGAGGTCCGGAACTGGAGTTCTCCCCAATGAGAACCGGTGTTGCACCCAATGCTTCGGCCAGCACTTTCATCTCTTCGGCATTGTCGCGCGAGAAAGCATCGACGTTGCTTAGAATTTTAATTAGAAGCAGAGTATCGTCTTTTCTGCCTACGATATCAAAGCATATGCTACGTAGGTTCAAGGCTGAAGATACATCGAATCCACCCTTTGCCAGTATACTTCTGGTTGTGTTGATAAGATCCTCTCTGCTCATGATATGGAGAGTGGTTGTCCTTCTATATAAAGGAACATATTGTTTTCGAATGACATCAT
>JALNYB010000045.1 GCA_023230065.1 Candidatus Methanomethylophilaceae archaeon | reverse complement strand
GGAGAGCATAACATTATCTGCTGAATGGATCGAAGGATCCAATCCTGTAATCCCTGATGATAATACCGATCTTTACATCACAATAGGTGCCGGTGTCATCGGAATATTGGGAATATTAGGTTTTGCAGTCTTTCATATTCCTGTTTCTGGAATTATCGGAGTGTTAAGTCTGATCGCATGTGGTGCGATTTACGTTCTGCTGGTGCTTTGAAATGACAGAATTGAAAAGATCTAAAACCAAACTGATGGCCTTCGCGGCCATCTTCATCATGATGGCCGCATCCGTGTGCGGTGCAGTCATAGTAGACAGATCTGGCGATGTCGAAGAATCTGATGCTATAGTCGGAATTGATGATGTTCTTTTCATTGCGGCCTTCTTATTCTGCGTTTCGATGCTGGCATATGAAATATACAAGGCTGCACAGCCTGTTACTAACGGTGCCGATCAAGAAAGTATCAACGAAGCGGCCAGATTGGAAGAAGCCACGAAAATAGTTGCATTGATCTCGAACGCATTGAAAGAAGCATCCGCATTCTCTGGTCAGGATGCCGAAATGATGGGATTCACCGGTTCATATTTCGAAAGAATGGGAGAGATAGCAGCCGCCGAACTCTGGTCGCAGAATGGAACAATGAATTCAGACAGCATTCTGTTGGATTCTACGATATGCGAGAATTACGCAACGATTCTACTCAACTACATGTCGATCTTGAATGACGATTGCGACGACTACAAAGACAGGCTATCAGAATGGGCTAATGGATTCGAGGGTGCCTATGCCGACATGACGTTATCATACAGTTGGACAGGCGGAAGCATCACTGCCACATCTGGAGAGGTTTACAATGTCTACGGAATAGGAACGACTGTTACGGGAACATCCGATGATGTTGTCTATCTGTATGATGGCGGTACCGAAAAGAATGGTTTCGTTTATGTTCACGGCGGAGATGCGACGATCACCGCATCGAACGGAACAACTTACACATTGACTGAAGGTCGTAACGATCTGTCATCCAAAGGGATACCTAACGGGATGTACACTTTGCAGGCTGGGAGATCGTATATCGGTTCTTTATCTACTAGCTTTTCATCGAATGCAGCAGATCTTCACGCGGCAACGGTGATGATCGCAGGTAACGGAGGTATTGCATATGCGATCGAGAACAGTACCGGCACCACAGATGTTTACTGCAACGGTACCTACAATAACGTATCGGAATTGAACTACAACATAAATTACGATGATACTTGCTCCACAGTAGACCTTATGGACGGTATGGATGCAATAAGGAATCTGCTTACTGCATCCAATTCGGTTTATTCTAAAACATTGAATGCGGCAAGTGCCGCATGGTCTGTTTTCAATACAGCCGGAGAATCATCTGTATTCGTTTCGCCGTCCGCTTTGATACCCAATCTGAAAAATATGAATTTCACATCGGATCAGATCTACCTGATCTATATGTCCGCATTGCAGCAGATGTCTGAAAATGACTGGACAGCATCGGCAAATTTCACGGCTTCCGATGTTCTGATCTCCGCAGATTCTCTGGATTTGACCTGTTACGGTACGATCTATAACTCATCCGGTACAGCGATTAAATCCAATGTAGTCTTCACTCCAATGTGCTATCTGCGCGACCAGGCTATCCGTGTAGGTTCTGTTGCTTGGGATCAGCCAGGATTGGCCATGTTATGGACAGTCGGCGATGACGGAACACTGACCGCCAACGGAGTAGTATCACTGGAAACAGGATATGCTTTCACTATAACGAAGATCATCTACATGGACGAGACATATACAACAGCCGGAGACGGTCTTGTCCTATCTGTGATGTCATTGACAAACCTTGACGGATATAATCACACGATCCTTCCTCCAACACCGGTTCCGCATGTAACCGACTATACTCTCGTTGCTAAGATACTGGTGATGATCATAGGTGCATTCATAGCGATCATGGGATTCTATGTCAAAAATCCGATTGTGATAATCATAGGCGGTGCTGTGATAGTTGTAGGATTGTTCTTCGGTGGGGTAATAGTGGGGTGGTTCTTCTGAACGTTGGGTTGATCATCATGTCGGCATTGGTCATTGCAGGTCTGATCATCTTGATCTCTAAATTGAGATTGATCAACCGCATGGTTTCGGCCATTCAAGGCATTATAGGACTTTCAGCTACACATCCTATTGCTGCGTGCGGAATCGCGTTGTTATTCATAGCAGGCGTCATCATGAATGATCCGAGCTTCTGGAGTGTACTATGAGTGTGATCGACCTCTTCATGACCTATGGGCCGTTAATGATACAGATCGGCTTGATCTGTGTCTTTGCGTTCCAGTGCTGGCAAAGGAATCCCGTACGCATTCTAGTATGCGGTGCCGCAATGGTGGTAACATTCATCCTGGGGTGGTGAAGACGTCCTTATCTGCTATAATATTAACAGACGGAACATCGGTCTATGCAGGATTCCTTGTTGCATTATTGGGGATCGTCATAGGATACGGAGCTCGCAGGATAAGCCATGCCATTGTTCCATTCAGGGATCCGATCTTCATCGCTTTGTGCACAATCGAAATTCTGATAATGATATTCATAGAACAGTCGGATGCAATGTTCCTGGTATCGGTCATGCTTGATTTAGGATACATCATAGGATATGCGATATCGAGACCTTTCGATACGATCTCCATTCTGAAAGACGATGAAGCAGAGAACATGATGGGATTCCCTCTGGTGTACTACACTCACGATTCGCAGCAATACTTCATGCCGCAGAAATTCAAGGCGATACTGTTCTCGTATTTCGGTGTCAGGTATCCTATGAATATGCCCGTGAACGAGATCTCGCGCACGCACATGATAACCACGAGCAACGGGTGGTATTCAATGAAGATCAATACCGTGTCCGTGTTCGATTATCATATCGATTACGATACCAAAGGGCTGTGTCAGATCGGATGGATGAAGACCAAAGATGAAAACGGAAACGTCACTGCAAAAGAACCGAGGTATCTGAAATATGTCGTGATCGAGAAGTTGACGGTCATCATGTCCGAGGATTCGACAGACGATCCCTCATCTCATAAGATAAAGAACGATGTTTGGAAAGACGCCATCAAAAAGGCAAAGGACAGCAGTGTCAAGTGCACGAAACTGGAGATCCAAAACAACGAGGACAGATACAATGCAGGAATAGAGCTCGTTGGCTGCATGTTCGATGCCGGAGTGGACGGAAGAGGAATATCTGAAGAGATAGAGAAGATGATCGAGGAAGAAAGGAAACTGCGTAACGGATGTGATTCAGATGGATCAGTACAATAATTATGCGATGCAGCCGGACCTCAATCGTGTTCCCGACAAGGATACGCAGGAGATGATAGTCTACGGATCATCGTATGCCAAGACGAAGATCCGCCTCTATGAGAATGAGAAACTGATGAAAGCAGCAGACAACCTGGAAAAGGAGATCCTCTCCGAGATCGATTACGATGTGTTCAAAGTAGTGAACGAATACTATCCACAATTGATCTACTCCGAGATGGATATTCCGGATACACTTTTACCTGAGCACAAGAAGACCATACTTCTCGTCAGAAGGCTGGCCAAGAATAAGTTGGCCAAGCCACTCTTGAAGGATCGCAGGAGCAAGATCATCGATGCCGGGAGACTGATAGGAGCTGCGGAATATTCTGTTCAGGTCAAGATGCGCGGCATAAAGACCTACGAATGGGAGACCAGCGCGATCCAGTACAGTATAGATCATCCGGTGATCGGCAGCAAAGAAGAGGAGCAATCATAATATGGACGAACAAAGAGCCTCTGCGATATTTCTCAATGTTGTCGAATCCATAAACAATGAGTATTTCCAGCTCCGCAACTGTATGAAGAGAATGGATACCAGAGTGTTCAATCTGAAGAATTTCGAGATCGCTCTTTCTTCGGCCATGACCAAGACTCTATGGGAGACTGAAAAATACAAAAAACAGATCGAAGAATATCCTCTTCCCTTGGATCCGCAGCAACCGGTACCATATGAAACATTCAGATCATGGGTAGTGGTCTATGAACTTATCATGCGCGATTATGGATTGATCGGAACAAAGAAAAAACAAAGAATAATGGGATTGGCCAGATACGAATCAAAAGGTGAGGACTGATGTCAGATAGTGTTGCGGAAGGATTCTTTCATGATTATATCAGGCCAGGAGTTAGGCATATATTCGACGGAACTACAGGTTCAGGAAAAACCCACTCGGTCATATCAATAATACAAGCTTTGGTAGAGGGACGTTATCCCTCTGTCGGAAAGGTTGTCGTCCTTACAAATATCGTAATGGTTAGAAAATCCCCGTCAGGTAAGATAGAAGTTGGATATCCTGATAAAGTGAAACCAATCTCCACCATGGCACAAATGCTGAAACTAACAGGCAAGATCCTAGAAGAATACGGTATGGGAAAGGTCACGATCATTCTCGCCATGGATGAAGCGCAGAACTACATGCTTGCAGATCAAAACGGAGCAGCAGAGAATCAGGCGATGGTCAAGTTCGTTGCCAACATCAGAAAGTTCGGCATCTGCGCGTTCTTCCTGACACCTACCTACAGAAACCTAGCTCCTAAGATAAGGAATTTCCCCGACGATGAAAAGCCTGGAAACTGTAACGTTCTGTGGAGAAAGGATCTCAAATCCGCAATGTCTGATTATGATGAAAGCATCGCGAGATCTATATCGATGGTAAAACTGGATTCATACGAAGCTGAATATGAGCCCTTCTATGTGGAATCGACATCATGGACCAAACCCATCGAGAGTCTGAAACCGGGCGAGTATTCCTATGATACGTTATCGGCTGCGGATTTCTCCATGGGCACCAACAAGGATGGAAAAGAATTCGAGATCAAAGATTTCCTTTCATTCTGTTCCGGTAAATTCTCGGAGGAAATTCCTGTAGCGATAAAAGAATATTTCGAAACATGGGAAGGCGAGGAAGATACATTAGGTGCATCGAAAGCGATGAAAGAAGACATTCGCTATCTTGTAGGATGCGCAGATCGCGGAAAGGACAGATACAATCTCCCTGTCAGGACCATGGCAGAGATATTAGACATATCCCCAAGCACTCTGAATGCTTATCAACACAAGATTCACGAACTGGACAAAAATCAGCAAGCCAGCAGTTTGTCCAATGTCTTGAACGGGGCTCCGCAGGGACGCGATATATATAACCTTAGAGGAAAAGAAGCAAGGGAGGAAAATTCCGCAACGGAAAAAAATGAAGAGGAGGTGGAATCATGATGGGCTTTTTCAAGAGAAAACACATAGCCAGCAGTCCTAAAAAGAACACAAAAGTACAGGGTAAACGTGCACAGGAGCCGAAGAAAACAGCAGTCGTAAGGCCTGCCATGAAAACTTCGCAGCACAAGACGCCGAAGAAGATGCCAAACTACAATGTACAGAAGAAAAAAGTGGTCACTCCTTCTGATGTGACGAAGAATTGGAGGAAATGATCATGGGATTATTAGGAAACGATGAAGTAAGGAAAACAAAGCAGGAAGCACAGATCGCAAAGAACAAAGCGATCATCGAGAAACAGAAGGCGAAGGCAGCGAAAGCACAGGCGCAGGCAGCCGCATCGAAAGCGAAAGCCAAGAGAGCAGAATCCGGAGGAAATACGCATGGCTTCGGATTCTTTAGAAAGAAGAAGGCTGTGGCCAAGCCGAAGAACACTTCCGGTAAACAGAAGTATGTCTCTGCAAGAAGATCCTCGAGGAAATCAAGATGATGGATAAAGCCACGCGCGAGGCGAGCAGGCGCGCGAAGATGCAGGCACGTGATGATGCGGGAAGATTCAGAGAAGAACGTAAGCGCGCCAAGCAGCAATACAAAAAGATCGGCGCATATCCTGCCAAGAAGATCAACGGCCAGAACATACCATACAATTCATCCGGAAGAGTGCCTGCGGAGATGATGGCTGCAAGATTGAATCAGATGAACGCAGAGAAGGGGCCGTTGGCGGATCTCAAACGCAAAGCGAAGAAACTCATACGCAGGAACCCGACGCCTGAAGAAGCAGCGGTTTGGTGGGAGGATCCTTCCTGCTGCGACGTAGAAGGAATAGACGATCCGAACTCCGACCTGTTCATGACAGAGGATCTTCGGGATCCCGACAGTCAGAAGAAGATCGCGGTGCTTGCGAAAACAGAGAAGGACCAGCTTAAGATACGCAAGGATATCGAATCCGCGTTCACTTCCGAACAATTGAAAGCCATGGGGTGCGTCACCATCGTTTCAACGAAGGACCTGGGAGAAAACGCAGGAGCTACAGCCTTCAAAACAGAGAACAGGCCTTCTGACATGATCTATATAGATCCCGAATGCGTGAATGACAAGGAGACAGTGATTCATGAAGCGGTGCATCTATCTAGATTGAGAGACAGATCGAGAGGACTCCTCAAAAGATCCGTCAATAAGGATCGTACCGGAAGAACGATAGAAGTGACTCCAGTAGGCCGTGCAGCAGAAGAGGCTGCAACGATCATAGAGACAAAACAACGTCTTAAAAAATAACTTCTTTTATTCTAATTTTACCATCTGTATAAAACAAAAATCATCATTAATTATCAATTTATTAACATTATTTAGTAACTATTAAATACTATTAAAGTAATTACTGTATAGTGAGAAAAAATGGCAACAAAAACAAGAATGGTAAAAGTTCGTATCTGGCATGATGAGAACAAGAAAGATCTCTTCGATGATTGTGATGTGGAGTTCACGATCGCGGACGCGAAGAAAGAAGCCGTGAAGATGGCGAAGAATGGATTTATTGTGGATCTCTCCAACACATGGAGAGAAGGCGACATCTACATGTTCAGGCAGACCAAGGACGACAGAGCAGACCACAGCAAACAGGTTAGCGCGTGGTTTAAGACAGAATACACGATCTGAGATGAGAATATGACTGAAAATATGTTAAGAATACGTTATGAAGATAAACAGACAGAAGCCGTAGAAACAATAGAGATTCCAGATATGGGAGAAGATTCTGATACCTGGGATTGTATTGCCGCATTCGATGAAGCAAACGGAACAGATTACTGGGACAAAATCGATACTGACAACATTATCGATGTCGAAATCATACAGAAAAATGGGAATGAAATGGAAAACACAATAGAACTCGGAAAAGATCTGAACGGAAATCAATTGACATGGGCGGTCTGGGATGGAAATCACAATGTTGAAAACGTTAAATCATACAAAACCCGTAAAGAAGCTTTCGATAATGCCAGATATTTGTTCGATCATCTAACAAAAGAAGAAAAAAAGCGTGGTTCTTTTGTCAAAGTTGTCAAAGTAGCCATCCTTCCCGATGGAGAACTATCAAGCGATTTCTGGGACACCATAGATATGGTTGATGATTGAATGGCAGCACAGAAAATGGACAGAGAGACGACCCTCGGAGAATTGATAGATAGCATCGAGGATTCGCCATGGGTGTATTGCGGCAGCGACCTTATCGCATCTCCGGCAGATGACCTGTTCGAACAGGGATCCTATACGGATTACCTCAATAATCTGAAATTATCGAAATTCGATGTGGATTCATACGAATATGTAAAAAATATAGTCGGAGAGGAGATCTTCAAGGTTTATCTGGATCCGTTCTACGAGGGGCACATCAAGACCTCTGACGAGATCCTCGACAATGCGAAGGATCTCGTGATGAAGTACGACCTGACCAAACAGCAAGGGCTTGCAGCTGCGCTCATTAACTTCGCAGATCTGCCTAAAGCCAAAGCGGCCAAGTTGCTGAACATCTCCCCCCAGGCTCTTGGCTCGGCATATATCACGGCTCAGACGAAGATCAACACGCTGAATGATAATTCAGAGTAAGCTCGAGCATAAACACAATGAACACAGTCGGCTCGCAGATAACGCGATCCGCCAGTGTTCAATAATTTTTTTAAAAATCGTACTCGATTAAAATTTAAGTTTTACTTAAGTTCCGTCTCTTCATCGTTTGCTTTCTTTTCTTCTGTCGTAGGTATGCCATGATCGATCTCGATCATAATTCCGCCGCACTTCGGGCAGATGCTCAATTGACAAATTTCGGAAATGTATCCGCACGTTGTACAGATCATATTATTTCATATTCAGTTTGTAAAATTGGTTAACATATATGTTCTTTCGAAGTCTACCGGACTGCTACTTTCCATAGTATATTTGTATATGACTCCGTTATTATCTGCAAAATAATGGTATGTTGTGCCAGCCACAGTCTTATAAAATTTGAATAATTCCATAGATCCGTAATTTGTAGTAACTGTTTTTGTTCCACCATAAGTGCAGTCCGAAAGAATCGAGTTCAAAGTCATGATCTTTGCAGATGTTCCCAGTGGTTCTACGTAATGATCATATCCGTCAAGATTTGTAAGTCCAGGCCTTACAAGAACTACATCTGATGCTGTTGTATCGATGTTCTCCGCTGAACCGATTACTACGCCATCCTTATACTCGATGAGAGAGCTTCCAGAATAGTCTTGATTCGTTGTATCATTCTGTCCGGATATAGTGTATGTGTATGTTCCACTGACAGCATCGGAAACATTGTCATTGTCAGAATCGTTATTGTTCGTAATCAAAAAAACACATGCAACAGAGGCTATCGCGATTATTGCAACAATTATTACTACATGTTTAGACTGCATCAATTCACCTCATCTCTTAAATATTGATATCGAACTTTTGTTTTTACATTCTGGACTACTTTTACAAATAGTCTCTGAGATGCACCATAGTATGGAACATATTACGAGTAAGATTATAGTTGGAATTATGAATTGAACTATTACATCTGTTCCATAATTTGCAACTTTATAAGTATAATCGATTAGACCATCTTTTACAACTCCAAACACTCCAGCTCCGACTAGCCCTCCCATCATCAATATCAAACTCGAAAAAGTACTGATAACCGGATTGATTATTGAAAGTATGGCAACTATTATAAAAATTAAAACTACCAATCCCAGAACTGAACCTGGTTGAATGCTGGCAAGATCTATCAATGACATTTTTTCATGTGAGATCGGCAGATTGGTAAGCGTAGATTCTGTGACCTTAACATCGAATTTCCACAAGAACAATACCAAAAGACAAACAATCATTGATATTGCTCCGAATACCATCTTGAGATTTTTAGCAACTTCGAAGGACATACTGGACGACAAATGTTCAGATATCATATTCGATGATGATTCGGATCTCTTATTTTCTGTAAACATGCTATTATTGAATTCATATTTTTGATTCAATGAATAACCGCATTTAACACAAAATGAATCTTGATCTATATTCTCTGCACCGCATTTCCCACAATATTTTGTCATTATTATCCTACCTTATTCTCTTGCTCAGAAGGTGTATCATAATCCATCGAGACCACTTCCTGGCATTCCATGGATCTGCGGAGGTTCTCCGCCATGTTCCTGCCATCTACGGTCAGGCTGTATCTGATCTCTGATTTCGGGCCGTCCGGATGAAGGCCTAAAATCAGATCTAATGATTCGGCTTCGCGTATCCGGTCTTCCAGGTGTGCTTCCTCACCCTTGCATTTCTTCTTGAGATCGGTTATTTTTATGTTGGAAGTTTCCAATAATGTGAATAGAATAACATCGCTGCATGGCTTCTTGATGAATTTCCATCTCTCGGCAGGAAGATCGAACGTGTTCTTAGGTTCACTGTCCGGATCGGAATCCATGATTGTTTCGCCCGACATCTCTATCTCGGCTTTCTGTAAATGTCTAGCCACATTACGGCCACGAGGGGTCAATTCATACAAAATGTATGATGATTTCCCAGAATAGTTTGTAATTGTTACCAAACCCTCTTCTGCAAGCCTTTGTCCAG
>JALNYB010000044.1 GCA_023230065.1 Candidatus Methanomethylophilaceae archaeon | reverse complement strand
TAATAGTTTTGAGGCGTATTTCGACATCAAGGATAACGGAAAGGTCATAATAATCCCTGGAGAAGAGGTGTCTTCAAAAGAAGGACACATTCTCGCTTTCGGTATCAATAAGGAGATCCCGAGAGGGATGTCCATTCAAGAGACCATCGATGCCATCCATGAGGCGGGAGGGTATGCATTCGCTGCTCATCCATACAGATGGTGGTCGGGTATTGGAGAGAAAAATACATTGTCCTATAATTTTGATGGAACCGAAGCGAGGAATGCTCGCTCTATAAGGGGTGCTAACAAAAAATCTGAAAAACTTGCTGCAAAGATCGGAAAACCCAGTTCTGCAGGAAGCGATGCTCATTCCCCTACACGTATAGGTCATGGTTATGTAGACCTTCCAGACGGCCTTACAACATGGCAGGATGTCGTCGCAGCCCTCATGAGAGGAGAAGCCAAGGCCAGCAGTAAGAGTAGGCATATGAATGGTTCTCTCAGATATGGGATAAAGTCTATCGGACAATGGATAGGCCGTGGCTTTAAGAAAATGTAAAAAAAGTTTTCGGTAAAAGGTTTTCTCATACAGTAAAGAATCCGTATGTGCTTGCCCATTGGCCTGTAAGGTAATATGAGTACGGGTGAACTCCACTTGTGTTAGTAACCTGTACGCTGGCCAGATAGATGATTCCGATATCCTGGAATGAATCTACTGTTGTTTCGCAACCGTAGTATGTCTTTCCATTTATGGTCTCGGTGATCACCTCATACTTGCTCGAATTATAGCTGCTTACTGTGTATGAACTCAACGCGACACCTGCGATTGCATGTCCAGGAAGGATACATACCGCTGCATCGTATCCGCATGCTGAGAACAACGCAGCACAGAGGATCGAAGTATCTTCGCAGTCTCCTGTTCCACTGAAGATCGTTTCAATAGGGTATGCGAAATATTCTTCTTCTCCATATTGAACGGAATCCAATGTGTATGTGAATTCTACCTGAACGAAGTAGAGGATGAATTTGGCGAAGTTCGCGTCAGTTAATGATGCATTGTTTCCATACATATGGACATACTGTTCTTTGAGCATCGTTGCGATAGAAGAAACAGTGTCTGATATAACGACGAAGTTCGTAACATCTGAATATGTTGTGACAGCCCTTTCGTTTGTATTCATATTGGCATATGTTTCATACTCGGAGTAATCAAAGGTCACTGTTATTTCATATGAATGGCTATTGTATGTTCCTGTATATGTCTGTGTGACATCGTATGAGTTCATTTCTCCAGAGTATGTGACACTGTCTAAACTGTTGTTGTAACATGTCACTGTGACTGTGAATTCACCTGCTGAGGGAGAATTCCAATACAATACAGGGACGGTTTTTGTGATAGAGCCTATTGAACCGTTTGCATCATTATCTACCAGCGTCCAATGGAAATTAGTATAGTTCGAGGCTATAGAGCTATCCAGAGTAATGACTAATTGTCCTGAACTGTTCATTGCAGCCGTTAATGTGCCGTCTGCAAGTGAACCTGTCAATTCCATGTTGGTGATCTCATTGCCATTCGTATCATATAGAGTGATTGAATTTTCCGCACTATAATTTGAACTGCTATGACTTGTACTGTATGTGCTGCTGCTGTTATTGAGATCCGGAACAAACAGTACGACCAAACATCCCGTTGCTACTAAAAGCAATGCAATCAACAACGCAACATACTTTTTCTTAGAGACCTTGTTCATTGAAGGTGTGAAACTTGCAATGAACGAGGGCGCATTATGCTCTCTTGACCATTTATTGATAGAGTTCTGAGTTGTTGAAGAATTACCGATATAGATCGGTGTTTCAATAATTTCTTTTAAATTTATGGGTTCCTCAACAGGCTCATCATAGGTGTAGTAATTCGTATCGTCGGAGACTGTCTTTTCAACAGACTCTTCGACTATGTTCTCTTCTGTATAGCCTGTGCTAGATCTTAGATCGAATCCGCACATCGGGCAAAATGATGCACCATTTAGGATTATTTCTTTTCCACAAATAGGGCAGAACATACTTCTGATAGTGTTTTTCTGAAATATAAACTCTTTTACCTCAAAGTGTAAAAATTATATAATTAGGACAAATTCATCATCTGCTTGTCTGGATTGTAATTACAATAAGAGATTTTTAGAAAAGGTTTGGATAGTATGGTTTATGCCATCAAACTTGCTGATCTGAGTTCTGCTGCGATCTTAGTGACTGCGCGCACAACATCTTCCGGAACCTTGGCACCGGTGCAGACCATTTTTCCTGATCCGAACAAAAGAACAACGACCTTGGGGTCATCCAGTCTGTAAACAAGACCTGGGAACTGTTCGGGTTCATACTCTACCTTTTCGAGACCGAGTGTGATAGCTACAGTATTAAGATTAATCTCCTGTTCAAGGTCTGAAGATGCAACAATATTCTGCACTTCAATCTTAGGTTCGATACTTATCATAATGTTAGCTTTCTCGAGATCTTTTGCAACTTTTGCAATAGCGATCTTGACCTGATCAAGGCTTTTTGCTCCAGTACAAACGACCTTTCCGCTTCTGAAAAGAAGTGTCGCGGTCTTCGGGTCTTTGAGCCTATAAACAAGTCCGGGGAACTGCTGAGGGTTGTATTCCGCCCCGTCAAGTGCATTCTCAATCGCGTTCAGGTTAAGTTCCTGTCCGAGAGAAGTTGACGCAACAACGTTCTCAATATTCATTTTAGCCAACGTTTCACCAATCATAGGCTATTTATAAGCTGTTTATAAACGTTACGTATAAAAGTCATTTTTTATAATAAATTAAGCGCATAGAAAAGGTATGTTTTTTCAATGGAAAATTAGAAAAATGAAAGGAGTCGAGAGAGGGGATCGAACCCCCGTATGCGGATCTGCAGTCCGCCACATAGCCTCTGTGTTATCTCGACTGTATCTATCGGCAACAATTCGGTATATTAAAAGATTTAGTACAATCGTCCAGACAAAAAGAGTTAAGAACTGTATTAACGGCAGAATTAAAGAGAACCACCACATTACTCGGCAATATGCACTGTAAGGATGTGTCCGTCCACGATGTAGATATTCCGCTTACTACAGAGAATATCAATAAAATGATGCAGGATTGGACTACTTATGTTCGTACAGAATATATCGTATTTCGTAACAAGGATAAGTATGCAGTTGTAAGTCTGGAGAAAGAATCCGGTTCTGAATTGTTTAGGAAGCTCATATCATTTCATATCTTGGCCTTGCCAGAAGATATCATGTTTGTAAATGATCCGAAATTAGATGTTCTGAATATTCCTGCATTGGCATGCATTCAGAGCGAATATCCAGAAAAGACGGTCATTGTTCAGGGTATGTTTTCTCATGTGAATTTCATAAAGGATCTGAAGCCGGTGAAACTCAGAGTAATTGATAATGTACCACCTGCACCTTCGAAACTTGGTATCTTGGTGAATATGGCGCTGAATTCAGGATTCGTAGAACATCCTGTCATAACAGATAGTATCGAAGTGGATATGGCAGAAAGGATATGGGATGTGAATACACCTGCAATAATGTTTCCGTGCGAAGTTTCGGGCCTCACCGCAAAGAAACCTGTTTATTTTCTGGATAAAGCACCCAAGTTGGAACACGATGTGACGTTAGTGGGATGTCATTTGTCAGAAAGGGTCTTTTTCTCGTTATATAATAAAGAGGTTCCTTTCATCAATGTCTGTCCTATGGATCATGTCATACATGACGGTGTCAAGACGATCGTGAAATGTTGTAAGGTAAAATCAGGATTCATCATAGAGGGTGATGTTGCAACTGTTCCGTGGGGAGCAACAGTTCCAGAGGTTGTATCGGCAATAAACGCACTTTTTAAGGGATCAAAATAATTCTCTTCCTCTGGCAAATGCTTTGTAGCCTTCTTCTGCACGACCTATCTTGCATAGCAATTCTCCCATAAGATACCATGAATCCGCATCGTTAGGGTTATGTTCCAAATGTTTCTGAAGATGTTTTATCGCATCTTCGATTTTACCTTTCGATTCAAGATTCTTAGAGAATGAACGTCCGTTTGTCTCTTCATCGAGTATCATGATCATTTCCTTTTGAGCATTCCTCATCAGGACATCTAGTGAATTATCGGTAAGCCAGGGATATCTGTCTTTCATCATATTTTTGAAAGATACTACCTTCTCCTCGTTGAATCTGGCCTCCAGCCCTATGAACAGGTCTCTTGGTATATTGACGGTCAGTTTTCCGTGGCAGACGGTAATGTATCTTTCGGGAACGGCGATGGTATCACCTGAATTTCAAGATGCGTCCGCATTCATCTCTTTTCTGAACACCGAAATCCTTCATTTTGGAGATCTGTTCCTTTGTGAAGACAGGTCCATCCTTGCATACTCTCTGATCATCTATAACACAACATCCACAGATGCCTGCGCCGCATTTCATGTGCCTTTCCAGAGAAAGCTGGCAGTCTAGATTCAATTCAACGCATGCTTGATAGATATAGTACAGCATTATCTCTGGTCCACAGGCGATAATTATTTCATAATTGTTTTCTGCAACTTTCTCTCTCATCAATTGGACGGCATTTCCATGGAATCCCATGCTTCCATCATCTGTTGATATCCAAAGATTTTTGGCGTACTTATGTCCGAGGTCATCCATTATCACATCTTTGTTTGTACGTGCACCTATAATGGCATCTGCACCGCTTTCTTTGATGGCAGGCATCACGGACGCAGTACCGACACCGCCGCCGATAATGAGTATTTTCTTACCTTTAGTGAGGTCGAATCCCTTTCCATAAGGTCCTCTGATCCTCAGGCTGTCGCCTATGGTGAGTTCATGGAGTTTTCTAGTGGACGCTCCGATGGCCTTGACGGTAATGCTCTTTATTCTGCCTGTCTTGGAAAGTGACATGGGAATCTCCTCCATTCCAGGGACCCAGACCATGATGAATTGTCCCGGTATGGCTTTTTCATCCCACTGGAATTCAAAGGTTTTGGTATCATATGCCTCTTCATTCACGCCGATGATTTTTACGAAATCACTCATGTGCAACACCTACCATGTCTAATATGGAACTATAACCGAAATCTCTCATGAATTTTATCATATCTTTGTTTATGGTATCAAAGATGGTCGGACCTTTGTTAGCAATGGCGCTTCCTATTTGGAATGCGCTCGCTCCAGCCATAATGTATTGTGCCGCATCCCTCCAGTCTGCAATGCCACCTACACCTATAATGGGTATATCAAGAACCGAACCTAGATCGTATACCGCTCTTACTCCTACGGATTTTATTCCTGGACCTGAAAGACCTCCGAACTTATTGCTTAGGAATGGTTTTGCGAATTCTGGTGAGATGACCATTGCTTTCAGCGTATTGATAGCAACAACCGCATCTCCGCCTGCATCCTGCACTGCCACTCCTATATCTGTAAGAATGTGGGTGTTAGGAGTGAGTTTAGCCCAAACAGGAATCTTCACTGCAGATTTTACTGCCGATACGATAGAACCCACGAGTTTTGGATCGGTTCCGAGTTCCATTCCGTATCCTTTCGCATGAGGACAAGAAAGATTTAGTTCTACCGCCGAAGCTCCGTATTCTTCCATGGTTATTGCCAATTTAGAGAAATCATCTGCTGAAGCTCCATAGATGGAACCGATTATTTTTCCTTTTGGAACTGCGATGTTCATCTCTTCTTTGAACATTTTGATGCCTGGGTTGGGAAGCCCCATTGCATTGACGAAACCGCCCTTTACTTCAGTGAATGTAGGATTGGCATGTCCTGCATTCGGTTCTAATCCTATGGATTTAGTGACAACTGCACCGGCTCCTGATTCTAACATACGTACCATCGATGCCCCAGTCTCATCCATAATTCCGGATGCGACCATTCCGGGCTTTTCAAGCTTTAATTTTCCGATACAGGTCTCAAGCATGATATCATCACTAGATAACACATAACTGATTAAAATACTTCTAAATTATCTGCGGTATAATGGACTTCAATATAGTTCGTAATGACTTCCCCACGATGAGGAAAGGTAACGGTGTGTACTTGGATAGTGCATGTCAGTCATTAAGGCCCGATTCTGTTATCAGAGCCATTACCGAGTATTACGAGGATTATCCTTCATGTGGAGGACGTAGTGTTCACAGCATGGCTACACAGGTTTCCATGGGAATAGATGAATCCAGGGAGAAATTGGCATCCTTTTTCGGGACCAAGAACCCTGATTGTTATATTTTCACCAAGAATTGCACAGAAGGCATCAATACGGTTGCCCGCGGGTTCGGTCTTAAGAAAGATGATGTTGTAGTAACTTCTGATACGGAACACAATTCAAATCATGTTCCGTGGCTGTTCTTAGCGAACAAGGTAGGGATAAAAAGAAGATATTCGAGGTCAGATGCTAACGGGGAGTTCGATATAGAGTCATTCAAGTCATGTATGAGCAAAGATGTGAAATTGGTATCGATACAACATACAGGAAATGTGACTGGTTGCGTTACTCCTGTTAAGGATATTACCGAGATTGCTCACGAATATGATGCAAGGGTAATGATAGATGGATCTCAGGCAGCACCGCATTTCGAGGTCGATCTAAAGGATCTGGATGTCGATTTTTATAGTATGTCTATACATAAGATGTGTGGACCTTCTGGAATGGGTGTCCTTTACGGAAAAGAAGAATGTCTCAAAGACCTCGAGCCTCTCATCGTAGGCGGAGGAACTGTCGGATTGGCAACCTATGATCATGTGGATCTTGCACCTGCACCGGAGAAATTCGAAGCTGGGCTTCAGAATTATTCAGGTATTCTGGGAACTAAGGCAGCACTTGAATATCTTGAAAAAGTAGGATTAGATAATATTTCAGCTCATGATAAAGAATTGATGAGATACATTTTCGATGGCATCCAGGATGTAAAAGGCATCAAGGTTATAGGTCCAAGTGACCCTTCGAAGAGGTCTGGAGTGTTTTCATTCAATATCAATGGGTTGGGGTCTCATGACGTAGCTATGATGCTTGATAATATCGATAATATCATGGTCCGTTCAGGAATGCATTGTACACATCCGTTTTATGTTTCTCGTAAAATTGAAGGAAGTGTACGTGCTTCTGCATATCTTTACAACAATGAGGAAGACATAACGAGATTTACGACCGCATTGAAAAAGGTTGCAGAGACCTTCGGAGATCATTGATAAGATATCGCCAACATGTCTCCTTTTCTTTCTATGTTCACTATCTCATTATATGATATTGTGAATGTATTCGATGGATGGGCCATTAGTGAAATGTATTCTTTATTTCCGCAATTAAGTGTTAGTTTGTGTCCGTCTAGTTCAAGTGAGCAATCAGATGAAGGAAGAATGTCCCAACCTCTCAGGACCATAATATCTGCTTTCGAATTCCAAAATGATTCTATCATATTCGATATATCGTCTGTAGATTCTACTATGTTGATATCTGTTCTTTCATCGAACATATCCGCAACAGGAATAACTACGGCAGCCAGTAGGATGACTCCGCATATAATGGCCATGACACGAGATAGAGTGAATTCAAGCAATCGATGTCACCTCTACTCCGCATATATTGTCGATCTTTATGCATTCGAACATGAGAGTTCTGTTGCCCGAGATCTCAAGACCATTACCGATTATTTTCACAGAAGGTCTTTCAAGATAGAGTTTATTTTTCTCATTATCGCCTAAGAAGATTCCTATACTGTATGCATCGGTGCCTTCTCCACCGATTTTTATATAGCAATCGTTGTCAATTGAAACATCAAGAGTACAGACACTTCCTATGCCAGAGTAATATGTACGAGATATCGTGTTGGATATTTTTTCTGCTTCTATAGAAACAGAATCAATTTCTGCATTCTGTTGGAATCCGTCAACCATATGTATCAAAGTAGGTACACACAGGGCAAGAATAAGAAAGGCGATAGCAAGTCTGAAAGGGAAGCCTATCATTCCTTTCTTATTCACTCTCATGCTATCACCGCGATTCTTGCAGAGTTATTCTCTCCATAATCTGACATTGAAACATTTACCGTTATGAATCCGATCTCCGATCCTCTCAATGTGATCTTCAAGTCTTCGAACAGTGCGTATCCATTCGAATCTGTGGTGCAATACGCTGTTTTTCCGTTATTATATGAGACACCGAGGCCTGAGAGTACGACTGTTGCGCCTTTCAAAGGATTTTTGTCTTGGTCTGTGACATATATTTCGACCAAACCTTCTGTTGTAGAAGTGCCATTGAGAATGATGTCGCCTGATACGACCTCTACATCACCGATGGAACTAGGTGTGTCGATGTTTCCCATCCAACCCATAAGGATCCCTGTAGCCACAGTTGCTATCAGAATGATGATCATAAGTTGAAGTGGTAATCCTTCAATGCTTCCTTTCTTGTTTTTAGACAATCTTGTCTTTTTCATGAGTGATTTTATTTTTCTCATGAGTATGAGTTTGCAATTTAAATGTATGAAAGATAAAGATTACAATTAATATAATACAAATCAGTTTTTAAGACCTATAGAAAATAGAACAGTATGTTTTGCGCCTGTGTTAAGAAGTTCGCTTTTCATTATCTTTATACTATCACAATTGACTGTGTAGAAGCTTTTGTCTTTATATTTTGATAATATGTTTGAAATGTCTGTATGTTCGTTGATACTTCCTATAGTAATATGAGGTTTGAATGGTTTATCATCATAATCTATTTTGACATTATCTAGTTCTTTTCCTATAGAATCTGAGATCTTTTTCAGAGGGAGATCCGTTTTTATTCCGATCCAGATTATTTTTGGATCTTTATTGTCAGGGAATGAACCAAATCCTTTTAATTCGAGAGATGACTTGTTGATATCGGAAACCGATTTTTCTACACATTCTTTTATGATATTCAATTTATTCTCATTCACATTTCCGATGAATTTCAAGGTTATATGCATTTGTTTGACATTAGGGATGCGGATGCCAGGAAATTTTCTCAGATCGTTTAACAGTTCGGACAATTCTTTGTTAACAGGAATAGGAATGGAAATGAATGTTCTTACATCCATACAGTGAGAAATGATAAATGAATATTAGGCATTTTAGACTGTATAGTTTATATCCTTATTTTTCTTATATGGGTTTATGGATGATATTACTAAAAAACCAGCACATCGCGACTGGACGAATGCTTTCCCGGCTATCGCATTCATCATAGTGGTCGCTTTGGTCGCTGTTGTATGGTTCTGTAAATAAACTAATTAACTTTGATCTTTTTTTAATTTTTGAAAAAGATCAAACTCTAGTGTTTCTAAAACGCAGAAGAGCTTTTTTAGCGCCAAAATTACCCAAAGACGCAGCTTTGTTGTACCATCTTTTGGCTTCGATAGGATTTTTCTCTGTTCCGATACCGTCTTCGAAGTATCTTGCTACTATGAACATAGCATCAGGGTCTCCGTTTTGAGCTAAGAAGAGATACGATTCGAACGGAGAGCATTCTCCTTTCATGACAACTTTATTGCCTGTGAAGTTCTCAATGATTTCTTTGGATTTTGTATGCCCTTGTTCAGCAGCTCTAGTATACCAAATGACGGCTTTTTTTTCATCTGCTTTCACGCCGATACCATTTCCGTAGCAGTATCCCATGTAGTATTGACTGATAACGTTTCCCTGTTCAGCGGCTTTTTGAAAGTATTCAAATGCTTTTTTATCGTTGCGGGTCGTTCCCTGGCCTTCCAGATAACATTCTCCAACGAAACATTGTGATTTTAAGTATCCTTTTTCTGCAAGTAAAGAATGGAGTTCGAATGCTTTGGTAAGGTCTTTTCTAACACCTTTTCCTTTTGCATAGCATTCTGCTATGATGAATTGTGACTTCATGTATCCATCTGCTGCCGATCTGCTGCACCATTTGAAGCCTTTAGCTTCATCACGGTCAATACCGTTAGCTGAAAGATATGCACTCCCCAGCATGTGGCATGCTATAGTATTTCCATGCTGTGCTGATCTTTCATAGTAATACATGGCTTTTTTCTGGTCTGCTTTGACCCCTATTCCACGAGAATAATTCTCACCAGCAACCAATTCTGCA
>JALNYB010000007.1 GCA_023230065.1 Candidatus Methanomethylophilaceae archaeon | reverse complement strand
TATGGTATCGAATAAATCTCCATTGGGCGTGTTGATCTTCCATTTCACGCCATCCGCGGAATCTTCAAGTTGAATCCCTATTTCGATGAGTTTATTCCTTATGAGGTCTGCGAGATCATACTGTTTGCGCGATCTCATTTCTTTACGGAGATATATGAGTACCTGCATGACAGCATCGAATGAATCATCATTCTGCACTTTATCATCTGGTATTATCTCAAGGACACTGTTGAATTCATCGATAAGTGCCAATATTTTAGAGGCATCGTTCTTTGTGAATGTTTTTTCCGCCATCCCTTTGTTTGTTATACGGGCAAGTTGGAATATCTCTTCGATAGCTGCACGGGTATTGAAGTCGTCGTTCATAGCATCGGTGAATCTTGTTCTCGTGCTGTCGATGAGATCGCAAATATCATTTTCTCCGTCAGGTCCTATTCTTGTGTAGGATTTAAGGTCGCGATAGTTATTGATCAATCTTTTCAAAGCTATCTGGGATTCAAGGAGGATATCTTCGCTATATAGAAGTGGGCTGCTGTAGTGCGTATTGAGGAAATAGAAACGTATTGTGTGTGTATCGAATTTTGCGGTCACATCTTTCACTTTGAAGAAGTTACCTAGGGATTTGGACATTTTTTCTTCTTTGCTCTGGCTCATTCCTTTGACTTGAAGCATTCCGTTGTGCATCCAATAATTGGCCAACGGTTTTTTTGTGACAGCTTCCGATTGAACGATCTCATTCTCATGGTGAGGGAATATCAGGTCATTTCCTCCGCCGTGTATGTCGATGGTTTCACCTAAGTGGCGTCTGATCATAGCGGAGCACTCTATATGCCATCCCGGCCTGCCTTGTCCCCAGGGTGAGCACCATGAGCATTCTCCTTCTTTGGCTGATTTCCATATCGCAAAATCCATTGGATCTTTCTTTTGATCGTCAAGTGTGATGCGACCGGACGATTCCATGCTGTCAATTTTCTGATTGGAGAGTTGTCCGTAATGTTTTGCCTTATTCACAGAGAAATAGACGCTTCCGTCTGGTGTGTCATATCCATATCCGTTATCGATGATCTCTTGGACCATTTTGATTATATCATCCATGCTGTCGCTGGCTTTAGGATATATGTCTGCTTTTTTTATTCCGAGTTTTGACGTATCTTCGAAGTATTCTTTGATGTATCTTGCAGATAGAACAAGAGGGTCAATGCCCTCTTTGTTTGCCTTAACTATGATCTTGTCATCTACATCCGTGAAGTTTGTAACATGAATGACCTTGTATCCAAGATATCTGAGGTATCTTGCGACCATGTCGAATACGATCATGCTTCTTGCATGACCCATGTGGATATCATCGTAAACGGTGACTCCACAGACATACATTTTTACTGTTCCTGGTTCTATAGAGACAAATTCCTCTTTTTTATTGGTTAGATTGTTATGGATCATCAAAGACATGATTTGTCTCCTTATTCTTTTTTAGTGGATTTTTCTGGAACAGAATTATCTGAGGTTTCGATATCTTTGGATGAAGATGTTCTAAGTTCCAGGACTATCGAACATAATTGTTGGATCTCTGCTTCCATTTGGGACATTCTATCTCCAATATAATCTGGAAGATCGTTATGTCTGAGAGGGTCATGTTTGACTCCGTCTTTGATAATAATCTTTCCAGGTACACCTACTACTGTGCAGTTAGGAGGAACATTTTTAAGAACAACAGATCCAGCGCCCACTCTTACATCATCACCGATATTTATGTCTCCTAGAACTGTTGCATTCGCACCGAATACTACACGATTCCCTACTGTAGGATGTCTTTTGCCTTTGTTGAATGAGACTCCACCCAGTGTTACTCCCTGGTAGATGGTCACATCGTCACCGATGATCGCTGTCTCTCCGATGACCACACCTGTTGCATGATCTATGAAGAATCCTTTTCCTATGGTGGCCCCAGGATGGATATCACATCCGGTGATCTTATGGGCTTTGAAATTGAGTTTTCTGGCTCTTTCATATTCACCTTTAAGCCAAAGTTCATGGCTTTTCCTGTACATGGAGACCGCACGCAATCCTGTATGGTATTTGATGGCGTCATTTTTGTCAATGATGGCCGGGTCACGTTCCATCACTGCTTTGAGGTCTCCGGGCTCTATTTTCATTTATATCGATCCAGTCAAAGAATTCTATACTTAAGAATTTGTCCCTAAATAGTTATTGATCGAAAGCTTCTGAATCATTGTTGCCGAATTTGACAGCAGGGCAAGGCCCGTAGCAATCCTTGCAGAAGATACATTTTTCTTCATATATCTCCACTTTTCCGTCTTTCATATATAACGCACCTGGTTTGCATCTTGCGGCGCATAATCCGCAGCCTACACACTGTTCTGAACGGACGACAAGTTGGAATGCTTCATCCATATGCTGTCTGGCATCTCTTTCAACGAATGCTTTTGATATGATTGAGCCCGCTCCATAGAATGTCACGTAATCTGCTTCAATATAATCATCTTCTTCGTTGTATTCAATGACCCACCCCAATGCATGTGTAAATGGCTTGAGCCTTTTTGTATCAATAGGCCTAGAAAGAGCAGCTTCTATGCTGTATCCCATTGTACACGGCGAGTATCCTTCTTGTATCTTGATGCTGACTG
Source organism: Candidatus Methanomethylophilaceae archaeon (assembly GCA_023230065.1). Classification (GTDB taxonomy): domain Archaea; phylum Thermoplasmatota; class Thermoplasmata; order Methanomassiliicoccales; family Methanomethylophilaceae; genus JALNYB01. The sequence goes on along the minus strand of JALNYB010000007.1, from coordinate 34,381 downwards.
GACCCTTATCTAAATTAGTCTTGCGTTTGGTCAATTCAGGAACGTCTTTTCCTGTCACTCTTTTCACCTCTTCACGAATAGACTGAGGGGCATTCTTCCATCTCCATAGTCCGTATTTCTTCCATTCAGGAGGAAGGTTGTTATCTTTCATATATTCATTGAGGAACTTATCCCACTGACCGTACCTATCGCTTTCGTTGGCGACGATGTCGAACTCTGCAAGGTCTGATGCAGGACATAGGAAACATCCGATCCTATCCAATCCTTTTGTGTACCAGACGTTGAATGGTTCATTTTTGTAAAATATGTAGAGCCAAACATGGAGTGCACACCAGTTTTGAATGGGTGATGCACCGATTTGTCCTGGGGTCCACGGATTTTTCCATACTCTAGGTTTAGCGTTTCTGGCTTCAGATTCGTATTTCCTCTGGCCGATGAAAGATAGTACCCCATCAGGGAAGTTTTCAGTAATAACATGGACGGTGGGTCCTAATTTGTTGGTCTTACAGCACCATCTGAAATCCTTGGCTGGAGGGCCGAAATAGACCAGATTTCCGAAGAAAGCATCGACTGGTGCTTTTTCTTCAATAAGCTGTAAATCATGTCTTTTCACAACGTCATGGACATGTTCTACGGTCTCGTTGAATTCCAATCCGGTATCAACAAACATTACAGGTAGTTTGAGTCCTGCATCCAGTGTAAGTAATAATGTTGCAAGGCTGTCCTTTCCGCCCGAAAATGAGACAACTGCGGGGAGTTTGTTCTTTTCGATCGTGTTCTTGATGAATCCGACAGCTTCTGCGACCCTTTTTTCAATAACACTGATGTTTGCTTTCACAACGTCATCCCAAGTGTGTTCTATGTCGGAACCGATGAATTCTTCTGGTTTGTACCATCTCGTTTTTACTGCAACGCCACGGTCATTTGCAATCATATCTGCAGCAGACATTTTAGCTAGGCCAGTGGCGATAATCTTCTTGTCAGGAGTGATTATGATTACTTCGTCGCCGTCTTTTATATCAGGGTGTGCATCGATTACACCTGGAGCCATAAGGTTCTTGCTTTCCTGTATGAATTTCACCGCTCCAGGATCACATACAACATAACCTTTCGATAGGTGCCCTTCGAGACGCATAGCGCCTTGAAGACGTGATATCAATACCCATCCTTTTCCGATGTCGAATCTTATGCTTGCAACGGTGGATCCGTCAACAAGTACTTCGTCCATACGGTCCAGTGCGGGACATTTGCTTAGGATGACAACATGGTTGTCTGGAAGGATCGCTTTTCCTGCGCCCTCTCCGAATTCTGAGTCTGCCAGTGCCCTTATGCGCTTTATATCGCTTTCAAAGGCAGGTCTGGCATCTGCAGGAGGAGTGAGTTCTATTTCAACAGTGGTGTTTCCGCACACTGGACATTTCTCGCTCTCTAATATAGGCAGGTTACAATTGTAACACCATCTCAGATGATTCTTTCCTAGTCTAATCGCTCCCATGTGTTCCCGCTATGTTGGAGACAGTTAAAAATTACTCGGTCTGTTAATTATTATTTTCGCGTTCTGTGGATCGATTTTGTTTTTTTATCAGATATATGGACCATAATTATATGGACATTTTAAATAAACAAACCAACGTCGGGAATGTAGTGGTCAAATGAAGGCGAAAATAAAAGCTTCTAGACGGGCAATGGGGATGGATTATGCAATTCGTGAAGTAGTGGTTCCCGCAGCCGTAGCCGCAAAGGCAGGAAAGAAGCTTTATAATCTTAACATCGGAGATCCCAATAAATGGGATTTTGAGACGCCTGAATATTTCAAGGAGACGCTTAGAGAGGCTGTTGATAATACCGATAACGGATATGGAGATTCACAGGGAAATCTCAATCTCAGGGAAGCGATTGTCGACAGGGAGTTTCAGAAACATGGTGTGAAGATAACTTCAGATGATGTTTACATCACAAGCGGGGTAAGTGAGTGCATCAACGTGATGATGGCTACACTCATGGAGCCTGGAGACGAGATATTGGTTCCCGGTCCGGGATATCCGTCCTATGCTCAGTATATAAATTTCTACGAGGGAAAAGTAGTACCTTATAGACAGATAGAGGATGAGAACTGGAGGCCCGATGTCGACATGATACGTAAGCGTATTACCAACAGGACGAAGGCACTTGTGGTCATAAATCCAAATAATCCTACAGGTGGGGTCTATGACGAGAAAGCTCTCAGAGAGATGGGAGATATTGCTGCTGAGTATGATCTTCCACTGATATCTGATGAGATCTACGATAAGATTGTTTTCGATGGTAAATTTTTCTCGATGTCCAGACTTTCTGAGGATGTTCCAAGAATAATACTCAATGGATTCTCTAAAGTCAATCTGATGCCCGGATGGAGAGAAGGTTATTGTTATTTCATGGATAATAACGGTCTGATGGATGAGATCCGTGAAGGAATGATGAAACAATTCCGTGTCAGGATATGTCCGAACGTTCCGTGTCAGGAAGCGGCAAGGGTATCGCTTCAGGGACCGCAGGATTACATAGTTGATATGAACAGGAAGCTCAAGGAAAGAGCTGATTTCTCATACAAGAGATTGAACGAGATACCGGGTATAGAGACAAAGAAGGCCAGAGGAGCATTGTATATGTTCCCGAAGGTAGAACTCACAGATTGGAAGACTGATAAAGATTTCGTCTTCGATCTGATAAAAGAAGAAGGCGTGGTATTGGTTCATGGTTCAGGATTTTGCAAGGAATTCGGACAGGGACATTTCAGAACCATTCTCTTGCCTCCGATGGATACACTGGTCGAAGCTTATGATCTATTAGAGAAATTCATGTTAAGGCATCAGTGATAGTATTATGCCGATCTAAGCTTTTTTATAATTATATTTCCAAAATAATTATTAAGGTATCCACTAGAATGGTGGATACCTCAGAAAGGTTTGTTATGTTCAGATCTTTTCGAGTCTCTGAAGCATCTTCACTACAGCGTCAACGACGTCGCGACCTTTTTCGATGCGATCTACTGCTTGGAGTTGTGTCATACCAGGTCCGGTGATACCGAATGCGACAGGTTTGTTGTATTCGAGTGCTAGATCTGCGATCTGTCTTGAGGACTGTGCGATAACGATTTCATCGTGTTCTGTTTCTCCTTTTATGACCGCACCGATGGTTATGATGGCATCAACCTCTCCTTTCTCAAGAAGTGTTTTTACTGCTAGGGGTATCTCGAATACTCCTGGTACCATTATGGTCTTTGAGATTGTTACACCGAGGAAATCCGCCTCTGCTTTTGCTCTTTCTATCATCATTGATGTGACATCAAAGTTGAATTCTGCTGCTACCATTCCTAATTTATACGCTTTCATTTTTTCACCTTACTTGAATACAGGACCTTTGTCCTCGAATCCCTGTCTTTGTCCGGTACCAGCCATCTTTACAAGACGTTCGGGGCGGAATAACAGGTCATAAGCATTGACTGCATGTTCTCTTGCTCTTTTGTCAGCTAGAACAGCTAATTCTTTATCATTGTCGGCCTCGTCTTCATGAACGAATACTTCGATGATATGAGTGTTAGTCATAAGTTGAGCTCTGATGATACCCGTGGAAGCCTCATGTGCACACATTTTATCTTTTTCCATAGGTCCCGGCATTCCAAGGGCCATGACGATGTTGCACTGTTCTTCCTCAATCATCTTCTTACAGGCAACAGGCAGGTCCTTCATTCCAGGCACGGTATGCCTTATTATCCTGAATCCTGTACCTATGTGTTCTAATTCATCAATTGCGGACGCACCCATATTCCATCTTGCGAAAGTAGTATCAGCGATACCTATTATCTTCATTGAGAATCACCTTTTGAATTTCTGATCCTGGAAACTATCTTCCTGGTTGCTGAAAGGTCTTCAGCACATTCGGTTGCCCTCACGACTTTGATATTTTCCATGCCATTCTCTTTTAGTTTGGCCTCAAGATCATTTTCGTCGAAACGTTGATCGAATCCCAGAACTATTATGTCCGGTTTCACATCTTTGACGGTGTCGAAGATATTTCCACCGTCCCTTCCTAATATTGCGCGGTCGACAGGTTTGAGGTTCTCAACAATCTTAACGCGCATGTTCTCTGGTGTGATCGGTTCGTGTTTTTTCTTTCGCACAGTGTTGTCACAGGCAACAACGACCACAAGCTCGTCGCCTAAGGCTTTTGCTTGTTGCAGGTATGAGATGTGTCCAGTATGGATTATATCGAACACTCCTGATGCCATCACCCTCACCATATGATCACAGATCCGATCCTGTCTTTTCTAAGTATTGTTTCCAGGCAGCGGTGATCTCATCTCCGGTTACGAAGGTGAGCTCGTTCTTTTTGCTATAATCTATGGCATGTTGTTTGCTACCCGATGCTCCGTCATCGCCCATCATTTCACAGATAGTAGCTGATGGTTTTACGCCAGCCATGTACATAAGTGCAGTACATAGTTCCGTGTGTCCGTGTCTAGTAGTTAGGAGCTTAGGCGTAGAATTAAGAAGATGCACATGCCCGGGTGCCCTGAAGTTCTCTCCAAGCTCCTTTATGATGTCATCTTTTGATTTGTTTTGGAAAATGGTCTTGACATACTCAGATATTGTCAAGGTCCTGTCATGGTCGGTTATTCCAGTATATGTTTTCCTATGGTTGATAGTTATGCCGAATGATGATTTTGTATGATCATAAGGTATATCGTTAGGGGCCATTGCTCCGAGTAATGGATATTTGTCTCTTTCATCCCAAAATACGTCCGAAAGGAATGGAAGTCCGAGATCTTTAGAGAGTTTGTTCGGCGTTGTGGTACAGACGAGCCCGCCTGCATCATGTCTCATTCTTTTCAACACATCTGCTGTAATGAACTCAGAGGCAATTGTCATGTCTGTTTCTTTTTCCCTGTTGTCGAAGTCGTAGACCAAGACGATCTTTCCGGCTCTGATATCTTTCAAAGCATTTTCAATACACATTTCTAAATCAACCAGATTTTGGAATGGTTCTCTATTAAAATAAAATTATTTTAGTACTCATTTTCTGGTTAAAACCAAAATAATAGTTTGGTATACTTGTCCTTCGTATATATCTAGGCATCATTAAGAAATGAAAGGGCGTAATCGAAAGCGAAATTTCTAATTTCACTATCTGCAAACAGGTTTTGGATCCGTGGGAGCATAGAGGAGATTTTAAATGCAAAGTTGCCGAAATTGTTAAGGATGGAGAAAATACGTATCTGTGTCATGGGTAGGTTAACATTGGCTGTGGAGATTTCTTCAGATTATGCCAATGATTTTTTGAGATTCTCGTTTTTATTGTCAGAGGAATAGAATTTTAGTTTGGTCCACGATGAGACAATAGTTATCGCTGCAAGTTATTTTGGAGATATTAAAGAGGCCTTGATAATTTATGAGGCAACGCGTTCTCATGGAAATAAAATTATTTGCATATAATTGAGTGGAGAATTTGTTTCTAAATGCATTAAAGATAAAGATATATTTGGGAAGGTTACAGGCGTACTTGTATCAAGAGGATCATTCGGGTGTATCTTAGGATGTCTTGCAATCGTTCTTAAAGATATGGATTATTCTACGTGGTGACCGAATTAAATATCCTTTTTATAGTTATTGGGAAACAGAGAGACAAACTGTACATTTTAAAAATACGTTAGTAAAATATTAGCCAACACGCATGTTAAGATTTCACGACCTACAGTATTGCGAACACGAGTTCTGAAGCCATCAGGTGGAAGGCACACATCAATGAGAATGTTAAATTGATATCATTCTTTGGTTCATTGTCTGAGTTCAATCATAATGGGCCTGCCTGGTAGACATACTATAAGAGAATACTAATGTTTATGTCTATGATTAGATGCATGATGGGTGTCTCATCAGTATGTTTCATGATAGACGGTTGAATGTAGTTATATGTCATATTTGAGGGTCTAATAATATCGAGACGAATCTCAAATTTATAATTCTTGGAAATCTGGTCTATTTTAGTACATATTTTTAGGATAAATCTCATAAAAATGAGGTTGCAAGAGGTATCACTAATCTATAATTGCAGATCGATTTTCAATCAACACCCTTTTTTATAAGGGCATCATTACCTGATATTGATATATCATGAGTGTAGAAGATGCACGTTTCATCAGAGAAAATGTGATGGCCCATAATAAATGGTTCGAGGAATGTATTCCAATGATCGCTTCCGAGAATCTTATGAGCCCTCTTGCAAAAGAGATGCTGATTTCAGATTTCGCAGACAGGTATGCCGAGGGCCTTCCTGGAAAAAGATACTATCAGGGAAATATTTATGTCGATAAAGTAGAGCTTAAAGCCGTCGAATTGGCAAAGAAGGTTTTTGAAGCAGACTTTGCTGATGTGAGGCCTATTTCTGGAACAGTAGCCAATATGGCCGTTCTTTTTGCATTTGCGCAGCCAGGAGATACGATCACAACATGTGCACTTGCGCAGGGAGCTCACATCTCAACATGTGAATTCGGTGCATTCGGACAGAGGTCTGTTAATTCAGTTAATTATCCATTTAGCACAGATGATATGAATCTGGATGTTGACGGAACTATCAAGCTTTTGAAGAAAGTTAAACCAAAAGTTGCACAGTTTGGCCTTTCCGTGTTCCTTTTCCCACCGCCACTGAAAGAGCTTCAAGACACATTCAACGAGGTAGGATGTCTCGTCTGGGAGGATTGTGCACATGTTCTGGGACTTATTGCCGGAGGGCAGTTTCAGAAACCATTCGAAGATGGCGTTAATATCGTTTCGTCATCAACGCATAAGACATTCCCTGGACCGAACCACGGATTGATCCTCGGTTCAAAACTCACCGAGGAGCAGGAAAAGAAGATCCAGAAAGCAGTGTTCCCTGGAGTCACATCAAGCCATCATCTTCATGCGATGGCAGCTTTGGCAATTACACTTGCAGAGATGGATGTATTCGGAAAAGAATATGCAGCGCAGGCATGTAAGAATTCACGTGCACTTGGACAAGCATTGTATGAGTTGGGCGTACCTGTACTCTGTCCTGATCTTGGATTTACAAGATCGCATGCTATTGCATTAGATGTCTCTCAGTTCGGTGGCGGAAAGGATTGTGCTCAGTTACTTGAGGATGCTAATATCATATGTAATAAGAATATGCTTCCTAATGATACAAGCTCTGTAAGGCCATCTGGATTAAGACTCGGTTCACAGGAAATGACTCGTATCGGAATGAAAGAGAACGATATGAAAGAAGTTGCAAGCCTTATTGCGCGCGTAGTTGTCAAGAAAGAAGATCCGAAGAAGGTCAAAGAAGATGTTAAAGCGTTCAAGAAGAACTTTGCAACGATCCAATACTGTTTCAACGCAGGTGAACCTGCATATGACTATCACAAGTTGGTTCCATAAATAGTCACATCCTCATCGACCAGTAGAGAAATAAGGTGAATGACACGGGATTAATGGATACAATAAAGGTAGGAGTTCAGAACACAGGCACTCTTACAGATCAAAAGATAAGAGAGCTGGAGTTCGACTCAAAGATCAGCGATAAGAAACGTGATGTCGAGAAGATCAACAAAGAAATCGGAAATAAAGCTTACGAGCTTTATTCTAAAAATAGTCAGGAATTCTCTGTTGAGGTCATAGATCTATGTGCGAAGATCAAGACCCTCAATGCAGATATAGAGAAACTCGAGTCTGACAAAAAGGAAATGATCGACAAGTGTCACAATGAGCGTGAATCCAGAAGACAAGAAGCTGATAAACAATAAACGATTTGTTTAATTTTTTTTGAATTCTGACTTTGTTTTCACGGTCAGAGTTCTCGTATTTTTACTGATTAGATTGAATATTTTAGGAATATAATTATTTAGGGTTTCCTAAATTATATATACAAATTTGTAATATGTCATATTATGACCACTAGAAACCGCGAGGATTATCTCATCAGCATATTGAGGTTGACAGAGGGTCAGAGTGCTATAAAGACCACAGAGTTGTCAACTTTCATGAACATCTCACCAGCTAGTGTAACGGAGATGGTGAAGATTCTTTCGAATGAAGGTCTTGTTGAGTATGAGAAATACAAAGGTGTGAAACTCACAGAGAGCGGATTGCATGTTGCAAGGCAAGTAAGAAAAAAACATCATGTCATGGAGCATTTCTTGATGGATATCCTAAATCTTGATCATGATGCAGCACACGAGGAAGCATGTAAGATGGAGCACGCGATATCCGATGAGTCGGCTGTTAAGATGTGTAAGATGTTTGGAATACCGGTTGATGATGATTGTAAAAGCTGCAAGAATCCATGCGATGCTTGTCTTGGAAAGACAAATGATTCGTCAAAGGTGTTAGTAAGTCTTACACCAGGAGAACACGGTATGATCTCTCATCTCAAGAGTGACGATCCAGATGTCGTAAAGAAATTGATATCATTGGGTTTTGTTCCTGGAAGGGAAGTTACAATGGATAGCAAGATCTCGGATAAGGGCCCAAGGGTCATCGGACTTGGAAATTCAACCGTAGCTTTAGATTTCGGAATGGCATCCTCCATTTTTGTTGATGTGAGTAGCTAATGCCAGAGAAGATGTTACAGGTTGCTTTGATCGGGCAACCAAATGTCGGTAAGTCATCGCTGTTCAGTCGTTTGACAGGTGTAGGTGTAATATCATCGAATTATTCTGGAACCACGGTTGAATTCGAAGAATCAGTCATTAAGAGGAACGGGGTCAATGTCAGAGTACACGACCTTCCTGGAACATATAGCATATCTGGTAATTCTGCAGATGAAGATGTTGCAATAAGAATGCTTAGTGACCCCGATAATGATGCTGTGGTTCTTGTAGCAGATGCAACAAATCTAGAAAGTAGTTTGGTTTTATGTTTCGAGGTCATGGAATTAGGTCTTCCTGTTATTCTGGCATTGAATAAGTTCGATGCATCAAAGAAGAGGTTTGATACAGATGTAGATGCACTTTCAAATTATTTAGGAATACCAGTTATACCTGTTTCTGCGAAGACATCAGAAGGTGTTGATAATCTTGCAGATGCAATATGTGCTGGAAAGGCAACCGTTTCGGCATTCCAAGTAAAGTATTCAAATTACATTGAGCGTTCCATCACAGTACTCATAAAGCTTCTGGGTGAAACGCGTTTTTCCAAAAGAGGAAAAGCAGTCAAGCTTTTAGAAGGAACACAGGATTTCATAGATGGTGTTCCCGATGATGTACAGGAGAAGGCTGAGATAATAAGGAATTCACTCAAAGAGCTTCTTGGAGAATCTCCTAATATTGAGATAGGTCGCGACAGATATGCGCATTCTGATATTCTTATCAAAACGGTTCAGAAAAAGACACAAAGACCTCAGACGCGTGCCGAGAAGATATCCGATCTGACCATTGCACCGATAACCGGAGTTCCGATATTGGCCGCTATATTTGCAATAATGTTTCTTTCGATTATTTATCTAGGAGAATATCTGAGTGGCGCAGTAGAGTGGACATATGATGTTTGCATAGGAGATTTTATTGATAATTTAGCTGGTTCATTAGGCGGAAATTTAGAACTGATATTGATAGGGATAAATGGCAGTATCAGAGCAATCCTATCTTTATTGATAGCGTATATTCTTGTGTTCTATTTGATATTGGGTGTTTTGGAGGATTCTGGATATCTTCCGCGTGCAGTTGTCTTGTTAGATTCACTTATGCATAAATTCGGATTGCATGGCGGTGCTTTTATTCCTATGATGGTAGGCATAGGATGCAATGTTCCAGCCATATTAGCCACACGCTCCATTCATTCCAGAAGGGAAAGATTGATAGTGATATCCATGATTGTAATGGCTGTCCCATGTTCTGCGCAGATGGCAATAATCATGGGAGTCACTGGAAAATATGCAGGGGTTGAATATGCATTAGCGATTCTGGTCATGTTATTGGTGTTGATAGGAATTACAGGACTCGTACTCAATAAATTCCTTAAGTCAGAGCCATCTAATCTTGCTATGGAGCTGCCAGATCTTGTAATGCCTCAGGCAAAGAATGTATTATATAAGACCTGGGAAAGAATCAAAGATTTTTTTATTATAGCTTTCCCGATGCTTGTTGTAGGAAGTGTTGTTGTAGAGATATTGCTTGCTTATAACGCATTAAATATAATCGTGGATCCGCTGTCTTTTATCACCGTAGGTATGCTAGGATTGCCAGCAGTAGTAATAATTGCATTTTTAGTCGGCATTTTAAGAAAAGAGATGTCTGTTGCGCTGTTAGTGATACTCGCAGCGCCTCTCACACTTGATCAGTTCATGACACCGGAACAATTTGTGGTGTTCGGCGTGGTAATGGCTGTATTCATGCCTTGTTTGGCAACATTTACAGTAATGGGACGTGAGATTGGTTGGAAGGATACAGCTATTATAGCTTTTGTATCGATGGCAGTAGCTATTTTGATAGGTTCGTTATTCAATATGATATTCATAGCGTTCTGATGAGATCTATCAGAACGTGTATGAATTTTTATTAAAATTTATTACAATATTTAGCGGTGTGTGAATACAGCTCTGATGTTTTCAGGTGTATTCTCTTCTATTTTCACGAAACCAAGTCTTTCGAATTGTACGGAGTTGTTATGTTCTTTTAATATGGCATTTTCTGTGAGACCGTTAAGAATCGTTCCGTCGGGCATGAGGAGTTCAGTTTTTACGCTGTTCCTTCCTACCCATTGGATTGCTTTTACACCGTGTTTGAGTATAGATACGTCATTTCCAGAGTACTTCGCAGGTGTTGAATAGTCGAGATTACAGAGATCCTTCAATCTGATCTTTTTTGTTTCTACGAATGTCTTAGAATCATCTGCAGAGATGAATATTGTTTTGCTTCCGTCAACGATATATTCTCTGTTTCCTCTTTCTGGATGATCTGGGTGCAGTGGTGCCTGTCCCTTAAGTACGTCGATTCCCTCGATATCATACCTTACTGGATCTGGTACGAAAAAATACCGATTTGATGTTGCATCGATGATGTCACGGTTCATTCCGTAAAGATTGTCCCAGGAGAATTGTATATCGACTGATTTCATGCCGCTTTCTATCCAATATCTTCTTATTGCCTCTGGTTTTATCCCGCGTCTTTCCATAGCTCTTACAGTGCCTGTTCTAACGTCGTCCCATCCAGTGTATTCTCCGGCTTTTATACTCTGTTTTATAAGAGATGTTTTTAGGACGGTATCTGGAATATTTACCAATCCATAATGATAATATTCGGGTTTTTTCCATCCGAAATAATCGAAGATATATTCTTGTCTCAATGTGTTGTTGAGATGATCTTTTCCTCTGATGACATGTGTCATTCCGAGGAGATGGTCATCTATTGCGACAGAGAGATTCATCATGGGGTATGCGATATATTTGGTTCCGGTACGTGGATGTGGATGATGTACAATTCTCAATGCAACAAAATCCCTCACCGCAGGGTTGGGGTGTGCAAGATCGGTCTTTATAACAGCAACTGCCTCACCTTCATCATATTCTCCTGCGAGTAGTTTTTCGTATCTTTCTAATTGTGTCTCGATAGGAAGATCGTGACACGGGCAGGCTATTTTTTGTTCTTTAAGCTCTCTCCAGTGATCAGCGTTACATGTACAGACGTAAGCTTTTCCCATTTCAATGAGTTTCTTTGTGTAGTCGTAATATATCTCGAATCTTTCTGATTGAATGATAGTTTCATTTATATTCACACCTAACCATTCAAGATCTTCAGATATCATCTCGTATGCGTCTGGTTCGATCTTTTCTGGGTTTGTGTCTTCATATCTAACGATGAGCTTTCCACCGTATCTTTTGATATATTCGTCGTTAAGGATGGATACGCGAGTATGTCCAATATGAAGTGGTCCTGACGGTCCAGGAGCGATACGCATCACTACTTTGCCTTCAACGACATTGTCCAGAGCCGGAAGTTCGTAAATACGTTCTTTCTTTTCCCTTACTAAAAGCGAGGAATCCATTTTTTGAAGTTCGTTTGTCTGTGCTTCAAATCCCATGGCATTGACTTCTGCCATGATAGAATTGATCATGGGCGTAAGTTCAGCTGTCTTACTCCTATATTCGGGGAATCCTCCTAAGATCTTACCAATAACTGCTTTTGGGTTACCTGTACCTTTGAAGAATATAGCGTTTTGAAGTGCGTACTTTCTAATTGTGACCTCTATAGGTTCTTCGGACATGATTGTACATTCTGATTCGTCTATTTATTATGCACGAAAGTTTGAGTTATTGGAATTAATATAAACTGTTACGGCCTTAATGGTATTATGTCGCTCAAGAGCTCCCTGACAGGAAATATCCAGGTCATCGATAAAAAAGTTGAATCTGATTCGACTGAGGTGACCAGTTTCCTCATCGCAGATCAGGAAAAGACGTTCATTTTCAACGATCTGAACGGAGGAAAGGCCGCAGGTAATGTTTTCTCAACAAGAAAGAAGATCGCAGATGCAATGAATATAGGTCCCAATGAGATCGTTGGTCATTTGATTGGTGCGCTTGGTTCGCCTGCAGATACAAAAGAGGTTGAAGTCCCAGAGTTCAAAGAGAGGATCGTTGAACTGGATCTGATGAAGCTTCCAATTCCAAAGTATTATCCCGAGGATGGAGGACGTTACATCACAGCTGGTGTAATCGTTGCAGAATTCGAAGGTAAGAGAAATGTTTCGTTCCACAGGATGATGATAATTGATAAAGACCATATCGCCGTTCGTCTCGTTCCCAGACATTTATTCACGATGTTTACCGAATCAAAGAAACAGAATAAAGAGCTAAAGATAGCCATTTGTGTAGGGGCTCCAGCAGAGGTACTTTTGGCAGCTGCTTTATCTATGGATTACGGTGCGGACGAGCTTAGTGTGGCCTCATCTATGAATGTAAAAAGTCATGGAAAACCTCTGGAAGTAGGAAAATGTGACAATGGATTATTTGTGCCTTCACATTGTGACTATGTTATGGAAGGCCACATAACACTTGATACGACAAAAGAAGGTCCATTTGTAGACATTACTGGAACTTATGATTATGTAAGGGATCAGCCTATCATCAAGATAGATAAGATATGGTCTAATAAAGATCCGTATTTTCACCTTTTACTTCCTGGAGGTTACGATCATTTCCTTCTTATGGGACTCCCCAGGGAACCTATGATATTCAAGACAGTCAGGCAGGCCGTTCCCAGAGTAAAGAATGTGCGTTTAACGGAAGGTGGATGTTGCTGGCTCAATGGTGTCGTTTCGATTACAAAGAATAAAGAAGGTGATGGGGTGAATGCAATCATGGCAGCATTTACGGGGCATCCTTCGATGAAGCAAGTCATCATTGTTGATGATGATATAGATATATTCAATGATCGTGAGATCGAGTGGGCGGTGGCCACCAGAATGCAGGGAGACAAGATCATTGTAATCCCGGGTGCTGCAGGTTCATCTTTGGATCCTAGTACTCATGGAACAACATACAAAGTAGGATTAGATGCTACGATACCTCTTGACGCGGACAAGTCTCTGTATAAGAAGGCTAAGTTATGAGTGATGACGTAAAGAAAGCATTCTTAGATTTCAGAGAGGCCACTGATAGGTTTTATAAAAAAGAACTTACGGTGAAGGAATACAAAGGAATATCCGGAGGGTACGGAAGTTATGCTCAGAAAGGTGGAGAATGCAGTATGATACGTCTCCGGTTGGCCGGAGGACTGATAACCAAGGATAAATTATCGTTTATTGTTGACTGTATCAATAAATATAAGATCAATATGGTACATTTGACCACCTGTCAGGCAGTTCAGTTACACAATATATCTGGAGAGGCTGCATGCGATATTGCTGAAAAAGCAATGGATCACGGCATAATAACACTCGGAGGCGGAGGGGACAATCCTCGTAATATCACTGCTTCACCGTTGTCTGGTATTGAAAAAAATGAATATTATGATGTTCTTCCCTATGCTCAGGCGGCGGAAGATTATCTTATGTCTATCAGGACTTCGATAAAACTTCCGAGGAAACTCAAAGTAGGTTTTTCGAATTCTCCTGAGAATATAACGCACGCGACATTCAGAGATCTTGGGTTCGTAGCTAATTTGGATGGAACGTTTGATGTATATAGCGCTGGCGGTTTGGGAAAAGATCCGTGCATGGGTCTCTGTGTCTGCAAGGGCGTATCTCCGTCGCAGGTTTTGTACCATATTCGCGCCATGGTGAAGATGTTCACAATGTATGGTAATTATGAGGACAGGTCTAAAGCAAGGACACGCTATATGCAGGAGACCTTAGGCGTTGAAGATTATATAAAAAAGTATACTGAGATGATTTACGAATCGTTGTCCGAAGGCGGACTCGATCTCAAAGTGGAGGAAAGGGCTGTAATCAAGAAAGGCAACGGCGTTACAAAGGGTCCACGTATATATGAACAGAAACAGAGCGGTCTGTATTATGTTGTATACCATCCCATAGGAGGGGATCCCAAAGCGTCAAAGTTTGAGGATATTTATAATGTGATCAAGGATATGGATGATGTAGAAATTCGTGTCTCTCCGGATGAGACTATGTATATTGTTAATTGTAATGCAAAAGAAGCCGAGGCGGTTTTTGCAGTGACCAACGATGGTGCAAGGACGCTTTTTGAATCATCTGTGTCATGTGTGGGAAACACGATCTGTCAGATAGGCCTCAGGGATTCTCACGGATTGCTGTTATCTCTTGTCAAGATGTCAAGAAAGAATGATTTTGCGGATGGCGTATTACCGAGGATCCATATTTCTGGATGCATATCTTCATGTGGTTCGCATCAGATTGGTGTAATTGGATTCCAGGGTGCATCGGGACGTAAGAATGGCATAGTTGTTCCTGCATTCAATATGTTCATCGATGGTTCTCATTTTCAGAATAGAGAGCGTTTTGGTGATAGCGTAGGTGTATTTGCAGAATCAGACATTGTAGATATGTTAGAGGAAATAGGTAAGACAGTTACAAAATCTGGAAAGGATTTCAAATCATGGTTCACTAACGACAGAGGCACTTTTACAATTATTGTTGGAAAATATGTTCTGAGCTGATCTTAAAAACAACCTAAAATTTGAAAGGTTTGAAACAGAGGTGTCATCAAGACACATCTGTTTCAATTCCATAAATTCATATTTCTGTCGATAGTATCTGTTCTTTTGGCACCGATGCTTACGATGTCTACAGGAACATTGAGATATTCTTCGATGAAACGGATGTATTCTTTCATTTCAGATGGAAGTGCATCATATCCTTCTTTTACAATGGCATCAGTATCATTCCATCCTTTCCATCCTTTCATTATCCTATAAACGGGTTTTGCTTTTCCGAGTTTTGCGATAGATGCAGGGAAGTGTTTTTCTTGTTTTCCATTAATATCATACGCAGTACAGACGGGAATATTCTCATAATCGTTAAGAACATCTAATTTTGTCAGGGCAATAGAAGTGAATCCGCACATTCTTTTTGCATGTTCTCCTACAACAAGATCAAGCCATCCGCATCTTCTTCCTCTACCAGTAGTAACTCCGAACTCTCCGCCTTTTTTCTGAAGAATAGCTTCTTCTTCACCTTTCAATTCTGTTACGAAAGGGCCCTCTCCTACACGTGTTGTGTACGCTTTGAGACATCCTACTATGCCGTTGAGTCTGTTGGGGGCAACTCCTGCTCCCGTACAGATGCCACCACTGCATGTTGCGGATGAAGTAACGTAGGGGTATGTTCCATGATCTATGTCAAGCATTACACCCTGTGCTCCTTCGAAAAGAACATTTTTATTATTATCAAGAGCATCGTTAATTAGCACAGAAGTATCGCAGATGCATTTTCCGATTTGATCTCTCCAGCCGATCATTTTTTCATAAAGGGAATCGACGGTACAGTTGCATTTTTCTGCACCCATCATATCCATTGTATCTTTTTTGTAAGGAAGAATGAATTTGAGTTTTTCTTTGAGAACATCATCTTCCAAAAGGTCTCCTGCCCTGAATCCAATCCTTGCGATCTTATCCTGGTATGTCGGGCCAATTCCTTTTTTTGTTGTTCCAACGATGTTTTTTCCGCGGTATTTTTCCTCGGCTCCATCTAGTTTTTTGTGATATCCCATTATGAGATGTGCTCTGTCGGATATTTTCAGGCCCTCGATGGATCCGCCATTCTTTACGACCTGATCTATCTCGTCCTGAAGTTCATCCATGTTTAAAACTACACCGTTTCCGATAACAGCTTCCTTTCCGGGTCTTACAACACCTGATGGAAGTCCGTGGAGTTTGAAGACTTTATCTCCGACCACGATAGTGTGTCCAGCGTTGTTACCGCCTTGGAAACGAACGATAAGATCTGCTTTCTCATCAAGATAATCTGTTATTTTTCCTTTACCTTCATCGCCCCATTGGGCACCAATGATCGCAAGACTTGGCAAAATTACACCTAGTCTCTCCCATTCCTTATTCAACTATAAACCTTATTGTGATTTACGCAGAGTTTCTGGGCTGATCTCTTTGTAGATATCGATTATTTCTTTGGTAGAAAGGTCTGTTTTGAATGAACTGGGGCTTATATGTGTTTTTGTAGCATGTCCTGATTGATTCAGTGCTTCTATTAGATTTTCCAGCCTCGGGGGGGATAATTTGATGAAAGATGACAGTTCACTCAGGTCGTAAAGGAATACCTGATCGTTCAGTTCGTTCTGCCAGATATCAAGCATTTTTGCACATCTTTTTTCCTCTGCTGTGTTTTCAGGTGTCATTTTTGAAAGTTGTTCCTTGTTATGAAGTGGACCCAACCAGAAAGGACCTAGACGGTGTTCATTATCCGATAATTTTGAAGTGGATCTTTCGAGCGTCGCAGGATCATAGTGCATATATCCTAATTGATCAAGCGATCTATCTGTTGCATCTGCTCCTTCTTCTACTTGGATATATGTTCTGAAATAGTGATCCGCATAGAATGAAAGCAAAGGTTTCATTCCGCGATCGAATTTTGCCAGTTCTTTTGCAATGGTGCACATGAGGATACGTAATCCACCTTCGTGGCACATATAACCCCTGATAGGTTCCGATTGATATCTTCTTCTGCATTTTCCAGCGTGTGCTCCAGCCAAAGGTGCGGTATCTGTCGCGGTTATTGCAAGGATGCCCTTTCTTCTGCATCCTCTGATGGCAGATTGGATAAATGGTACAGGTGAACCGAACGGATCGAGATCAACATAATCATAAGCGCCATTTGAAAAGAGAATATGCATGTTCTCGTTCGAGGCGGTGCAGTTATCGAGATCGTTTAATCTGATATTTGCATTTATAAAAGGTATCGCATCAGAGTTCATATCATTGGATGTGACGATCGTGTTAGGGACCTCATGAGCGATACGTATTGCTCTGGAACCCGTGGCAGTCATAGCATCCGCAACAGTTATCTTGTCGCGTTCTAGAGCGCGAAGGAACATTATGCTTACATCTCTGTTGAATGCCATCTGTTCATTAAAGAATACGGCAGCAGTTTTTGTTCCGGGGCCGTGTGTTGAGTGATCTTCCGGGACTAAAAGTTGTGTAGGACCCTCGCGGATCACAGTTCCTGCAGGCATCAAACGTTTTCACCGTTCATCAGACGTAAGATCTTGTAGGGTAAAAGATTTCTGTTTGTCGGAGTGACTTCAAGAATTCTTACATCATCTCTTCTTCTGATATCTTGTAAAAGGGGGTTTCTTGATTTTTTATGTAGAGTAAGGATCATGGGTTTGTTGATATCAAGAGCTTCTTTGACAATATCAATGAATGCTTGGCTTTCAACTTCCATTTTACCTACTTCATCAATTATGATGATGTCACATTTTTCACAGGCATCTTTGATAGCTGTTATGCTGATCTCTTCGAATTTATCAAGATCCACACCTATCTTGCCAATCATGATCTTACTTTCGATCTCTGAACTTGCAAAGATCTGGGATTCTCCAGTGAGAATATTCTTTACAGTGAATCCTGTCTTGTGCCTTCCGTCCGTTAGTGGTTCATCAATCATACCGCCAATGGAAAGATCGTTTTCTTTTAGCATCTCAATCACACGAAGTAGTGCGTACGTCTTACCTGAACCCGGTAGGCCTGTGATGCCGATTTTGATGTCGCTGATCATGGTAAATCAATCTTAAGCTTATCCAGTATAGGATTCTGAATATAAAAACCCTTTAACGTTCTTGAACTTTTGATATATACATAAGAGGGTATTTGAGCAGTGGATCGTAACGCATTTCTGCAGTTACTTCTACATTTTCTATTTTTATGACCAAAGATACATCTAGCATCTCGCCAGAAAGGGAGCAGTATGAATATTCGTCCTTTTTAGGATTGAACACACTTCTATCGATGTGAACAGTTATTTTATCCACATATGGTTGGGTAAGAACGCCTTTTTCAATAGATTTTTCAAGGACTTCTACGCTGTCTTGATCAACGGGAACTCCTACAAATTGATGATATATGGTACCCATTTTGATGCCTGCTTCGAATAAAGCACGTTCTCTTATCGAACAATTGAACTTTTTTGCAGCGAGTTCTTCTCTTTTCTCAATCATCGATTTGGGTAATTCAGGCGTAAGATTTAAAGGATGTGTGAAATACCCCGATATATGGCATCGGTAACGGAGCGCATCCTTCAATTAAAGAAGGAAAAGAATGCGGTCATATTAGCTCATAACTATACTTCATCGGAAGTTCAGGATCTGGCGGATTTTGTTGGAGATTCCTTGGGACTTTCAATCATAGCAGCTAATACAGAAGCGGACGTCATAGTTTTTTGTGGTGTATCCTTCATGGGAGAGACTGCCAAGATACTTAGTCCGAATAAAATCGTTCTATTGCCTGAACCAGAAGCGCACTGTGCTATGGCATCTATGTGCAGTGCAGAGCAAATAAGGGCTGCAAAGATTGCAAATCCCGGTTATGCTGTTGTAGGATATGTCAACAGTACAGCGGAAGCGAAGACCGAGATGGATGTCTGCTGCACCTCATCCAATGCAGAGAATGTGGTCAATTCGCTGTATGAAAAGAATGTATTATTTGTTCCGGATAAGAACTTAGGAGCGTATGTCGCTTCAAGATCGGATAAAGACATTAAATTGTGGGATGGATTCTGTCCTGTACACCAGTGTATCACTGTTAAACAAGTACAGGATTTGAAGGCTAAACACCCTGAGGCTATAGTTATGGCGCATCCCGAGTGTAGAATGGATGTTCTGAATATTTCTGATCATATCGGTTCTACAGAGAAGATCCTCAAATTAGCAAAACAACTGAACGCAGATGAGTTTATCATTCTCACGGAAGTAGGAATGAAGTATAGGCTTGAGAAGGAATGTCCCGGGAAAAAATTCTACTTCCCTCTGCAGGCCGTCTGTATGACTATGAAGATGATCGAGCCCGAGTCCATTCTCAATACATTAGAAACGGGCGAGGGAGAGATAATTCTTGACGCGGACATCATCAATAAGGCCTACAAGCCTGTAAAAAGAATGACGGACCTAATATGACAATCGTCTGTTGGTTAGTGTCATACAATTTTATTAAAACATGTGATTTTGCATATCTTTTTTAAAAATAGTGTGTTCTGCGACTGAAAATAATTCTATTATGATAGCAAAGCCTTTAACTATCAAGATTTGTAAGGTAACTGTAGGCGTTACTGATGAAGGTCATAATCGTCGGAGCAGGTAATGTTGGATTCACATCCGCAGAGGCATTATGTAAAGTTCATGATGTACTCGTTATTGAGAAGGATTCAGTCAAAGCGGACAATGTGAAGAGTTTGTTGAATGTATCTGTTCTTCATGAGGATGGAAGCAATCCCAAGGTTCTCAAGGAAGCTATTGCGAGAATAGATGCGGACATAATATTATCCGCAGTTCCTGAGGATGGTCTTAACCTTTTCATTTGTTTAATGGCCAAGCGTATAAAAAAATCGATTACGACAGTTGCATGTTTAAGAGATCCCGACTATATTATCAAAACAAGCGGAGAAGGTGTTGAGGGAGTCGACCTGCTGATATCTCCTGAGCTTATTACTGCAGAAAAGATCACTAAATTAGCTATAATGGAAAATTCTGTTACTTACGATTATATCAGCAGTATGAATGTTGCATTTGCTACATTCAGGGTTGATAAAGGTCATGATCTCATCGGAAAGGTCGTAATGGATCTCGATATTCCTGAGAATTGTACGGTCGTTGCTATCTACCGTGGCGATAACGTCATCATCAATAATGAAACGGCTGAAATTCACATAGATGATAGAATATGTGTTCTTGGAAGCCCGGAGACCATGGAGGCAGTCAATAAATTAATCGGTATCGAGAAAGATGCAAAAGAATTTGTCATTCTAGGTGCAAGTGTTGTCGGTATTGCGGTTGCAAAAGCTATATTGCAGAGTGGAAAGAAGAGATTCGTTAAGATCATCGATAAAGATGAAGAAGCTTGTAAGAATGCTGCAAGAGAGCTCAGTGATGTCATTGTCGTGAATGCGGATATAGTAGATCCTATGACTCTAAGGGCAGAGAATGTTCAGAGGGCAGACGTCATCATTAGTGTATCGTCAATGGACGAACGTAATCTTCTTGCATGTATGGCTGCATTAAAATTCGGGACCAGTAAGATCATAACAAGATATTCGACCGAAGAATATGAGGAGATCTTCAAATATACCGGAATAGAATCTATCATAGGGTATCATCGTGTAATTTCCAACGAGATAACCAAGAACCTTGTATTCGACGATAATGCTATACTTATAATGGATCACGAGGATGAATTCTTCTTCAGTGTTACCATCGATAATAAATCTATTTTGACAGATCATTGTCTGGGAGATATAGGTATACCGTACGGCGTTCGTATAGCGGCGATTCTGAGGGATGGTAAAATGATCTATCCTAAAATGGATACAATTTTTAATTCAGGCGATAAGATATTATTGTTCACTCATATGGTCAATCCGGTCAAGTTATCTAAATTGCTTGGACAAAAGACTCCGTTGGAGCTGTAATTAATGTTTGAGACTACCCGTGTAGGTTTACAGCATCTTGCAAGATGGGAAAGCAGTTTCGTTAAGATACTCGGTATGGTGGAAGTAGGATTGGGAATAATGCTTCTGGTTCCATGCATAGTTGCAATCCTCTACGGCGAGAGTTTTCTGCATTTTATCTGTTTGGCACCTTTGCTTATTGTAATGGGTTTGTTCCAGTTCTTGTGCTTTAAGAGCAATCACACGCTTCAGCCTGTGTTAGGTATCTTGATGATGTCTTTCGCATGGCTTATGGCCTTCATCGTAAGTGCAGTGCCCTTCTATCTCTATGGATTCTCATTTGCAGATTCTGTTTTTGAAGGTGTCAGTGGATTTACGACCACAGGGGCGTCTATTGTTACGGATTTCAATTTACCATACAGTTTGCTGTTCTGGAGATCATTCATTCAGTGGGTTGGTGGTATATCTGTGGTTCTTATTTTCATGTTCCTACTGCCTATGATGGGTATAGGCGGACGTGCTTTTCTCAATAATGAATTGGCAGGTTCTGGAAATGCGAATTTCTCCATGAAGATGAAAAGTGCTGCTTTAAGCTACATTTACATTTACATTATGTTGACCTTTGCGGAAATGATACTTCTATACATCAGTGATGTCAACGTCTTCGAGTCTGTATGCATGACCATGTCTACCATATCAACAGGTGGTATGATGGTCTCATCAACTAGTATAATGAATTATTCCATGTTGGTTCAGGGCATAGTGCTCGTGTTCATGTTCTTAGGAGGTACGAACTTTTATCTGCATTACAGAGCCATTTACAAACGCGACTTCAAGGCATATGTAAGAAGTCAGGAATTCGTTTGGACATTCATCTGGTTCGCGGTCACAACAGCAATAATTTCTGCTATTGTCATAATTGGAGCTAGTAGTTCTATATCTGATTTTACACCGGATTCAACAGGTAATACGGTTTGGGAAGTATTGTTCACTGTGGTATCTCTTGGAACAACTACAGGATTTGCTATCACAGATTACACTGTTTGGCCTGTAGCTGTGTTCGGAATTCTTGCGATGGTTGGTATTTTCGGCTCAATGTCTGGTACACCTGCGGGAGGTATCAAGATATATAGGATTCTTTTAGTGAAATCATATGTGATGAATGGACTATACAAGATGCTTCATCCAAATGCAGTGAAAGATGTAAAGCTTGATGGAGTATCTATTGATAATTCTTCAGTGACATCGGCAATTGTGATAGTTTTGTTGTTCTTGGTCACAGGATTCATAACAGTGGTATTTTTGCTATTTTCAGAACCAAATATGAATTTTTTAAACGCAATCGGACTTACCGTGTGCACTTTGGGTAATGCAGGAATGGGTTTTGGAGATTTTGGACCTTTTGGAAATTATGCAGTTCTTACGGATGTAACAAAGCTGTTCTTATCGTTCGTCATGTGGTTGGGTCGTCTGGAAGTATTCATGGCAATCATGATATTCACAAGATCATTCTGGAAGGATGTCAGACTCAATATGCGTAAGAATGATTCAGTGACTTTCAAGGGTAAAAATGCAATGGATACGATATCTCACTATCATTATGGAAGAAAGTGATTCATGATCTGTGTTGTTTGCACATATCAAGTATTCTGATGACTGCAGGATGACCAGAAGCCTTTTCATTGATGGCACCAGCAACTATTTTAGCTTCTGGTATTTTGTTTTTATCTATAAGGCAATATGCTAGTATTTCCAAAGCTCCGAGGTGATCATCATCTATTTTGATAGCCTTTGCAGCATATCCGCCTGCGGCTGTTGATCTTCCGGTTATCCATAGGAAATAAGAGACAAGTGCATTCGTATCGGCAGATGTTTTATTTTCTTTTAGTTTGCCCTTTACAAATTTTTCAGCTTCTTTTTGCTGTCCTGATGACAGAAGCACAGAGCAGTAACATTTTTGAGCTTCATAATCTAAGGGAAATTCTTTCAATATGGATTTAGCCTTCTCAGCGGCTTTATCATAATCTTTCATGGCACATAAAATACGGATTGTGAAAATTTCATCATCAATCGTAGATATTTCAATATAATTTTGATATTCAAGAGCTTTTTCGTATTTGTTCATATCGAAATATGCTTTGGAAAGTTCTTTTAGAATCTCATCTGTCTTTTCTAGATCACAGAGTATGGATTCTGCATAGACTTGAAATCCTAATCCTCTGAGACCTACGGCGATCTCGAATCTAGAACCCTCTGTCTCTGGAAGACAATTCATTATGAGTTTAATGACATCTGACATTCTGTTGTCATCTTCAGTTACCTTTAGTAGTGATGCGCAGGTGAGTAAAGTGAAAGGGTCTTTTGAATAGTTAGAGACGATCTCTGATATCTGAGGTCCTACAATATCAAATCTGCCAGTTTTGATGTTATTTTGAACTTCTTTGAAGGCCCGCTCTTTGTCCATGAAAGTACTGCATAAGTTAATAGAAAATAAAACTTGAGATAGAAAGGTTTTCTATACGTTTATGCAGATTACACCAGTGCCATGATGATCAGATCCATTTCAATTTACGGCCTTTTCGGGGAATATGATTATAACGTTAATCTCAGCGACGGCAATATAACATTCATACATTCACAGAACGGATTCGGTAAATCCACTTTGATGAAGTTGATCTATAATGTTCTCGATGGCGATCTCGCAGAAGTCGAAGCAACTCCGTTTGACAGATTGGATCTTGGATTTGATGATAGTACTAATCTTATTGTCGAGAATGGCAATGAAGGGCTGCTTGTACAGATGCAGAGGAACGAGGTCGAAGAAGAATTATCCTCTGAAGATCTTAAAAAGATCCTTGATGTCACATATATCTCGCCTGAAAGGATGACTATCAAAGAAGGAGAATATCTGGTCTCGTCATTGGATGTATATATGAGAGAGCTGACAGAGAAGATGAAGTATGCATTTGAGCATTGCGAACTCATCATTCCTCCGATAGAAGGTAGAAAAAAATATTCCGATGATGAGTTAGAATTCTGGTCAAAGGATCTCAAAGCAAAATTGGATTTCATAAAACAGGCTGGATTTGAGCCCGATATGCCACCAGGATATAGATTCCCACCTACAAGATTTGAGATAATGGAGTATCGTAAAGATTACTATGATCTTGCATATTCTATCAATGAATATGTTAACAAATATTACGATCTGGCAGAATCTATTATCGTTTATATGGATATTGTGAATAACATATATGTCAACAAAGGAATTTATGTCAATGAGAATGGTATTCTTACAGCAAGAATGGATAATGGAACCGCCTTGCCCATTTCTAAGCTTTCATCAGGAGAGAAAGAGATCCTTGTAATATTCTATCGTCTTTTATTCCAGACTAAACCTGGATCATTGGCAATAATCGATGAACCGGAAATATCTCTCCATATAACATGGCAACAACAGCTTGGTAAGACGTTAATAGATCTAGCAAGATTGAGAAATTTGCATATAATAATTGCAACGCATTCGCCTCAGATAATACATGATAATTGGGATCTTGCTATTGAACTGAAGGTAGAAGATGATCGATAATATTACCGCATCGGATATTGCCAATGAGATCTCGATGCTGAGATCTGCGTTCAAAGGCACGGTTCTTGTTGTTGAGGGTATCACAGACAGTAGGCTTTACAGTAAATTCATCGATAAGGATGGTGCAAAGGTAGTTATTGCGTATTCTAAAGATAATGTAAGACATTCTGTGGCAGAATGCAGAGGGAAAAGGAACGATCAGAAGATCCTGGGCATCATCGATGCTGATATTGATCATTTGATCGGAAAGATGTACAGCCCTCCAATATTCGTGACTGATGAGAGAGATCTGGAGACTACAATACTCCGTACAAGCGCGCTTGATTATGTCCTTACAGAGTATGCGGATCAAGATGCATTGTCGCAATTCGAAAAAAGGTTCGGAAAGGTTAGGGATGTTATAGCAAGGTCTAGTTATCCAATCGGATTATTGATGTATATCTCGGTTCGTGACAATATAGGTCTGTCATTCAAGGATCTTGAATATTATAATTTCATCGATAAGAAGACATTAGCCATAGATGTAAAGAGAATGGTAGATTATGTTTTCATGCATTCATCAAGTAAGAGTATTGGTAAAAAAGAGCTGATTGATAAAATAGAGAGTGAAGAGGAACTTCTTGATGATCCGTGGATAGCAGCAAGAGGACATGATGCCGTATTCATACTTCTGATAGGTTTTGTCAATGTATTCGGTTCATATAACTGCTGTTCTATGAATGCCGGTAAACTTGGTGGTGCGTTAAGACTTGCATTTGGATATGACGATTTCAGAGAGACGGATCTTTACAAGGATACTCTGCAGTGGAGTATGAAGTATAACCTTACTCTTTGGATGGATCAATGTTGAATTCTTCTTTTTTGATGGTTCCAGCTGTTTCCATTATTTTTTGAACTTTACGATCGCTTTCATCCAATATCTTTTTGCAGTGGTCTCTAAGCACTATCGCCCTTTCATATACCTCTAAACTTTTATCTAGGTCCAGTCCGCCGTTCTCTAATTCTTTTACCATCTGTTCGAGTGTGTTTATGCTCTCTTCGAATGTCATTTTATCTATGTCTTCATTCATTTTTTCAACTCTACTTTTTTGATCTCTGCGTTTATTATTCCATCTTTCATTCTGATATTTATATCAGAACCGATTTTTACGGCGGTTGCCGATGTCAATGTTTTTCCTTTCTTATCTGTGATGAAACTATATCCTCTACCGAGAACATTGTAAGGATTCAATCCTTCCAGGCGTTTCGAGTATTGATCTATCGCAGACATGCCATTATCGACTATATTCTTTGCAAGAGGTTCCAGTCTGGAATCCAGTACAATGTATTTTCTACGCATTATCTCTACTTTATCTTTCAGGAATGATGCCATTTTAGATGATATTTCATCAAGACGCATTGAGTACATGGCAACCCTCTCTTCTGCACGTTTTGGAGATAGTTTAGAATCTAGTATGTTGAATCTGCTCCTCATCTTATCTATGACATTAAATAGTGATCTGGTCAGCCTAACAGTGTCAGTGTCTAGCTGTTTGATGACCTCTTTACGGTCTCTTAGGGCCATCTCTGCCGCTCCTGTAGGAGTAGGCGCTCTTACATCGGCAACCAGGTCAGCAATGGTGAAATCTGTTTCGTGACCCACAGCAGATATTATTGGAACCTTGGAACCTGCAATCGCCCTTGCGGTGAGTTCCTCGTTGAATGCCCAAAGATCCTCGATAGAACCTCCACCTCTTCCTACTATTATGACATCCACTCCTGCTTTGTTCAGGAGTTCTATTCCCGCCGCGATGGATTCTGCCGATCCTTCTCCTTGCACCTGTGCAGGTGCGAGAAGGATATCGGCAGGGAATCTTTGTCCGGATGTTGTGATAATATCATGGATCACAGCTCCAGTGGGAGATGTGACAACCCCTATTATCTTAGGATAAATCGGAAGTTTCTTTTTTTTAGATTGATCGAACAATCCTTCTGCTTCCAATTTCTTCTTCAAAGCCTCATAGGCTAAATATAGGTCTCCGACACCGGATTTCTTCATAGTTTCTACAATGAATTGATAAGATCCGCGTTCAACATATAGATCTACATGTCCGAATGCAGTGACCTTTATGTTGTCTTGTGGTTCAAAATCTATTCTTCCGCGTGAGGATTTGAATAATACTCCACGTATCTCACTGCCATTATCTTTCAATGTGAAATAATAATGACCAGAAGAATATTTCTTCAAATTGGATATTTCGCCCAGTACCCAAACATCATTGACCGCAGGTGAACTTGTTATTATCGATTTTACTCTTGTGTTCAACTGAGTGACTGTTATGGTCTCTGCCATCAGAACGGTATAAGCATTTGGTGTATATTATCGCTTATATTTCGTGAATAAGATAATCAAATAATCTAAAACGCGATTATATTTTATATCTGCAAATTGAATGTCTGATCATGTACTCCGTTTTCTTTTTGTTGTTGTTTCCAGCATTGATGGCTGTTTTGTTACTGCTGGTCAAGAATGATAAGTTAAGAGGAGTAATTGTAATTTCTGGGGCCATTGTAATAATGGCCGCTTCAGTGTATGTAGCATTAGAATTTTTGAAAGATGGTACAACATATTTCAATTTTGAAAGTGAGATGCTTGATTGGTTTATGTTGGCCGTAGAACTTATTCTGTGTGCAGCAGTCATATACTTAGGAATGAAATATAAAAAATACCTTGCGTCGATTCTCTCTTTAGTTCAAGCAGTTTTTTTGGTGTGGTTTGAGATCACATATGCACACGAGATAAACGTATTGAATAATCTATATATTGATCAATTTTCAATAATAATGATACTTATAATAGGTGTGATCGGAAGTTTGATATGTATATATTCTCTCGGATATATGCGTGATTTTCAAGAACACCATGTAAGTGAGAAGGACAGGAGGCCCTGGTTCTTTTTCCTGATGTTCATATTCCTTTCTGCTATGTTCGGTATAGTGACATCCAACAATTTGATGTGGTTCTTCTTCTTTTGGGAGGTAACAACACTATGTTCGTTTGCCCTTATCGGTTTTACAAAGACAGAAGAAGCAGTGAAAAATTCTTTCAAGCAGATAATATTGAATCTGGTGGGAGGTATAGCATTAATATTGGCCATAATCGTGTTGGGTACACAGTACGACGTTATGGAATTCGACGTTCTTTTGAGAATGGATTCCAATGCAATGTATGTGATGTTGGCCGTCGGACTGTTTTCAATTGCAGGAATAACAAAGGCAGCATTGATGCCTTTCCACAGTTGGCTTCTTGGTGCGATGGTAGCTCCTACTCCGACGTCTGCATTGCTACATTCATCTACAATGGTAAAAGCAGGAGTATTCCTCATTTTGAAACTGTCGCCGATGTATGGTAATAATGTCGTTGGCTATATGGTAATGTGCATTGGAGGGTTAACATTCTTACTTGCATCTATGGCTGCAATATCCCAAAGCAATGCAAAAAGAGTACTGGCTTATTCTACTATAGCAAATCTCGGATTGATTGCGGCATGTGGAGCAGTAGGCACATATGAGGCTCTTTGGGCAGGAATGATGATCTTGATCTTTCATGCTGTCACAAAGTCTATGTTGTTCCTATGTGTTGGTACCGCCGAACATCATATAGGCAGTAGAGACATAGAGGATATGGATGGGTTGTTCTCAAGGATGCCTAAGCTGTCCGCTTTAATGATCATAGGTATATCGGGCATGTTCTTGGCACCTTTCGGTATGCTGATATCTAAGTGGGCTGCTATGATCTCATTTGTGAATTCTGAGAATCTTGTTCTTATCACGTGCATATGTTTTGGTAGTGCTGTCACCATATTCTATTGGGGTAAATGGCTCGGAAAGATGGTTGCTGTGGTAGCAAACAGTAAAGATGTCGAAGAGTCTGTTCATAAGGAAGAGTGGGTTGTATTGGGATTATTGGCCACATTGGTTATTGCGATCTGCTTCTCTTTCCCGTTTATTTCATCTGAAATATTGTCACCATATCTGTTATCAGTTTTCGGACAACCAGTCAATCCAATATTTGCGACGTTCGGAATAGCATACGTTTGTGTATTATTGGGAATGTTGGCACTTCTTGTTGTGGTTCCGATTCCATTTTTCAACAAGACTAAGAAGAAGGTCAGGAATAATTACATGTGCGGTGTGAACAATGGTGATAATCAATCATATTCTGGTTCAATGGGAATGAGCGTTAACGTGTCGATGAGGAATTGGTACATGGAGGATTGGTTTGGTGAGGATAGGATAAACAAGATAGGTCTTGTTCTAACAACGGCTATAATCATTGTTGCTTTTGTATTGATACTTGGAGGCGTGACATCGTGAATGTACTATATCTAGTATCAATGATAGGTTATATTGTCCTTGCACCTATTTTTGGATTGGTTTTGGCAGGATTGGATAGGAAAGTCAGTGCCAGAATGCAACGCAGAGTGGGTCCTCCAGTGGTTCAACCGTATTATGATGTAAGAAAACTGATGGAGAAGGATCAGGTCACAGTTAACAAGGTGCAGGATTTCTATGTATTTTGTTTCTTGTTATTCATAGTGATAACAGGGTGCATATTTTTTGCAGGAGGAGATCTTTTACTTGTAGTATTCACGTTGACACTGGCGAATGTATTCCTTGTGTTAGCCGCGTATTCATCCAATTCTCCATATTCGCAGGTGGGTGCCGAAAGGGAGCTCTATCAGATGATGGCCTACGAGCCGATGGTACTGCTTACAATGATCGGATTCTATTTGGCAGTTGGAAGCTTCAATGTTTCGGACATCTTGAATGGTGACAAGATGCCGATCGTCACCATGGTTGGTATATTCGTTGGATTCCTGTTCATATTGACAATCAAATTCAGGAAATCGCCATTTGATCTCAGCATGTCGCATCATGCCCATCAAGATATAGTAAAAGGTGTCACAACGGAATTCTCGGGTAGAACTCTCGCGTATGTGGAGATAGCTCACTGGTATGAGAATATAATGCTTCTTGGTATTGTATTCTTGTTCTTCTGTAATGGAACGTGGTGGGGATATGTAATTGGTGTTGTCGTCGCAGCAGTCTCATTCTTCTTGGAGACATTTATAGATAATAGTTTTGCAAGAATGAAATGGCAGGTGGCACTAAAGAGTTCTTGGGTAGTGTCCATACTGTTTGGATTGATCAATGTGGCGCTATTGATATGGGTGTTTTAAGGAGGTGTAAATATGTCATATTCTACAAAATCGCCATGGATAATTCATTATGACGGTTCAAGTTGCAACGGATGCGATATCGAGGTATTGGCCTGTCTCACTCCTATGTACGACCTTGAAAGATTCGGCATCGTTAATACGGGCAATCCTAAACATGCGGATATATTGTTGATCACAGGTTCGATCAATGAACAGAATCGTGATGTTGTAAAGCAAATATATGAACAAATGCCAGAGCCTAAAGTGGTTGTGGCCATTGGAATATGTGCAACCAGTGGTGGAGTATTCAAGAAATGTTACAATATTCTGGGCGGCGTTGATAAAGTGATACCTGTAGACATATATGTTCCAGGATGTGCCGCCAGACCCGAAGCGATAATAGACGGGGTAGTAAAGGCGTTGAGAATACTCGAAGAAAAGAGCAAGGCTCTTCACAACAAGGGAGGAAAGGTTCAATGACAAGATCACATGAGGTGCAGGAGATAACAGAGATATCTTATTCAGATCTTCTAGTGAAAGCCAAGGAGCTTGCGGAGGGTGGATACAGGGCAGTGCAAATATGTGCAACTTCTAAGGATGGAAAGACAGAAATGCTGTATTCTTTCGATAAGGATTTTAAAATGATAAATTACAGAGTAAATGTACCGAGTGAAATGAGGGTCTCCAGTATAACAGGTTTTTTCTGGTCTGCTTTTATTTTTGAGAATGAGGTGCACGATCTTTTTGGTATAGAGTTTACAGATCTCGTTTTGGATTACAAGGGTAATTTCTTCAAACTCTCGTCCAAAACACCATGGAAGACAGAAGCTAAAAAGGAGGTGCAATGATGGGCAAGAGAACAATTGTACCATTTGGTCCGCAGCATCCAGCATTACCGGAACCGATACATTTGGACCTTGAACTTGAAGATGAAAAAGTGATAAGGGCCGTGCCATCTATAGGTTATGTTCATAGAGGTCTGGAGAAGCTCGTAGAACAAAATGACTATCAGATCATGTGCTATGTAATGGAGAGAGTGTGTGGTATCTGCAGTTTTGGACACAGCTGGGGATATGCCGCCGCTGTGGAAGGATTGATGGATATCGAGGTTCCGGAGAGGGCAGAACATCTGCGTACGATTTTCCATGAGCTCTCAAGGATACATAGTCATCTTCTATGGTTGGGTCTTTTGGCGGATGCTATGGGATTCGAGAGTCTTTTCATGCATTGTTGGCGGTTACGCGAGTCTATACTTGATATATTCGAAAAATCGACAGGAGGCAGGGTCATTTTATCTTTTACTAAGATTGGAGGCCAGTTCAAAGATATTCCTAAGGAGTCTCTCGCAGAGATAGTCATAATATTGGAGAATATGAGGAAAGAATTATTGGTGGTAACCAATGTTTTCCTCGATGATACCTCAGTTAAAAATAGGATGTGCGGTGTAGGAAAATTATCTAAAGAGGATATCATGAAGCTCGGTGCTATCGGTCCCACAGCAAGAGGTTCAGGAGTGAACAATGACGCTAGATGTTTGGATTTGGGAAAATACAAAGAACTAGGATTCAAGCCGATACTTGAAACTGATGGTGACTGTTATGCCAGATGTAAGGTGAGGGTCAGGGAGATATTCCAATCTATAGATATCATAATTAAAGATGTAGAGAACATACCGGAAGGTCCTGTGAACATCCCAGTTAAGGGGATGCCCCCGATGGGGGATTTCATTGCCAGGATAGAACAGCCCAGAGGAGAGGCATTCTATTATGTCAAAGGTAATGGTACAAAGTATCTTGACAGGGCTCGTGTTAGAACACCTACGAATGCGAATATACCGATACTGGTTAAGGTCCTTCAGGGATGTTATCTGAATGATGTGACTATGATGGTAATGACGATCGATCCATGTATCAGTTGTACGGAGAGATAAACATGGGGTCATTCAAGATAGGTGGGATTGTGCTATCCAGTGCTTTCAAGAGACCGTCTACCAGATTATATCCAACAGTTCCTAGAAAGTGGCAGGATAATACGAGAGGACATGTGGAGATCGATCCAGAACAATGTATACTGTGTGGGATATGTTCTAAGAAGTGTCCGGCAGACGCGTTGACCGTGGATAAAGCCGCCCGTACATGGACTATAGATAGGATGTCATGTGTTCAATGTAGGAGTTGTGTTGAATCTTGTCCTAAGCAATGTCTTGTGATGAAAAACGAGTACACATCACCGAATGTCAAGAAAGTAATAGATACAGTGAATATTCCAGAGAAGGTAAAGAAAGAAGAGTAAATATTATTGGATAATTTACAATACCCTTGTTCTTGCATTATCAATACAGAATATTCACTTTGTAGTACTTGTTTTGTGAATAATTCGAATTATATACAAGTCTAATAATACACTGATATGGATATAGAAACACTGAAAGGTCTTGTTTGTTCAGAGTATCATGATAAATTAGATCGTATCCTTGTCATGTGTAATGCACCATATGCTAGAACTGCAGGATTAGAACTCGTCAGTATCACAAAGGATTGTGTTAAGATGAAAAAGAAAATTCTTCCTGAGGATCTTAACAGCAATGGTGTTGTTCACGGGGCTGTTTCATACGGATTGATAGACCATACCTTTGCAATAGCAGACAACATCAAAAGTGATGGTGTGGGTCAGTCGTGTAACATAATATATCACAGGCCATGTAAAGGTCCAATAATACAGACAGAATGCTGTCTAATCAACGAGTCTAGGTCTTTGGCGATCTATGATGTAAGACTTTTCTGCGAGGGAAAGCTTATTGTCTCTGCAACGTGTACTGCATTCAGAATAAGGAAAGATTGAATATGGATCAAAATAAATGTCCTTACTGTGGAGTATTAATTCCGACGAATAGTCTTACCTGTCCGAAATGTTTCAAGAACATTCCGCGTGAAGATGCATCCAAAAAAGAAGAGTATATCATTCATGATGAGCCGAAGTCATCTCAGACTAGGTCTAAGAAGAACGATTTTACATTATTCCTCGCAATAATCCCTGCATTTGTAGGGATATTAGGTCTTAATCAGATAATTCGCGATCCTAAGGACAGTAAAGGATACATGTATCTCGTAATAGGATTGATATTGTTCATAACATCGGTTGTTCTATTCATCAACATTTGGCATAATGGAATATGGTCAGCATTTTTCATGACAATTGCATGGATAATGATAAGCTTCATCTATGTTATTGCAGCGATAGGGGTTTTGATTGATGCAATAATGGGATCTGTTCTCAGGATTTTTTGAACTCAATATTTTCCTTTTGTTCT
This sequence comes from Candidatus Methanomethylophilaceae archaeon, assembly GCA_023230065.1. Lineage (GTDB taxonomy): Archaea > Thermoplasmatota > Thermoplasmata > Methanomassiliicoccales > Methanomethylophilaceae > JALNYB01. The sequence goes on along the minus strand of JALNYB010000007.1, from coordinate 1,201 downwards.
GAGTTCTATCATTAATGCAGATGCCATAGCTGCGAGGTCTATCGCGCGTCTGTTTCTTCCGACATTTGCAGGATCGTCTGGCAGTAAGCGTTTGTATGCTTTTCTTATGATGAACGGTTCATCTTCTGGTAGTTTGCACCTGAGGCTAATAGGCATTCTCAGAGATATACCAGGCATGATGGATGTTTCATAAGTTATGTCCCAAGGGGCGCATATCATATATTTTCCGAATTCCTGTCTTATGTCGTAACACGCGACAGTTTTACCTTTTATTATGCGAAGTACTTCTTCAGCAACTTTTTTTTCAGGTTCTCCGCCATAGAGTTCTTCTGCATAGACATTGAAGTTCTCTGAAATATAATCCAATTTCTTTTTGCCAAGATTCTTCGGATCATAATAGACCATGCTGTTGTATACTGTCTCGAAATCTTTATTTTCAAGGTCTACTGCACATATTCCGATGTCTATGATCTCATCGTACGGGTATCCATCTGGTCCGGATGTGAGAGTCTCTACGACATAGACTTTGTCTGCCATGTTTGACGGATAATCGGGGAAGTAATTGTACTTTCGCTATGAAATATGAAATAGAAATATAGAAAAGAAAGGTCGCTGTCTGTAGAACGGACAGCGATTTGAGTTTAGATTTTGAAGAATTCCTTAACCCTCGGACGGAACAGATAGTACAATATGACTAACGAGATGACCAACAAGATGATGTTCATCGCTCCGGCGGTGAATATCATCACTATGCAGGATATTGCACTGATGGCGTAGATGATGATACCGAGATACCAAACTATGCTCCAGCCGTTTAGGAATCCGAATGCTATCACAGCATATATGAATCCTACAATAATTAGTATTATTCCGGTTCCGAGACTGATATAGTTAGTAATGTCTTGAAGCGACGGAGGATCTTTTTTTTGAAGAGAATCATAGATTGCCTTTGCAATATCGTTTACAAAGTTCATATGGAACGTTGAGCCAATAAGGCAAATGATGCCCGCGATAATTAGTATTATTGCAACTAATGCAGTTAGTGCACCAATAATTGTTATTAGTATAGGGCGTTCAGCCATGAGAGTACTATCGAAGTAGTAGTAGATAATCCTTCACTCATTTTTGTATGTCTACAGTTTCTAGTTAGTCTTTGTTCGGGTTTTTATATTCCTAAGACGTCATCGATAATTATGCAAAA
>JALNYB010000043.1 GCA_023230065.1 Candidatus Methanomethylophilaceae archaeon | reverse complement strand
GATAGGAAAGAAGCGACGATCGGTCTTCTTTCAGGAAGCAAGATCAGTGTTCTGAAGCATTTTGATTCACTTGTTCCTAGCAAACATCATCAAGGAGGGCAGTCCTCAGTTCGTTTCGAGAGATTGATCGAGATCGCAGCTCACGAATTCTATGTGAAGGTTGCAGACAGTGCGACGAATTTATTCCTTTCCAGCATTCTTGATCTTCAGGGAATTCTAGTAGGCGGACCAGGTGCAACAAAGGATTTCTTTGTAAAAGAGGAATTCCTCCATCATGAGCTGAGAAAGAAGGTCGTCAGTCCGTTATTCGATACAGGTTATACAGACGAATCAGGTCTAAAAGAGCTTGTTGAGAATGCTAAAGGTGCTATTATCGACATGAAGCTCACAGTTGAGAAAGAATACATGCAGAGACTTTTCAGAGAGATCAGGAAAGAGGATGCAGGTCTGTCTACATATGGTGAAGAACAAGTAAGAGCTGCAGCTGAAATGGGTTCGGCCGAGACGATTCTTTTATCAGAAGCACTCAACAAGTTCCGCGTAGATGTCGAATGTCCTTCTGGTCATAAGTGTACAATGACGGTTGAAGACCTTGATGGAAAGATAACATGCCCCACATGCGGTGCATTAGTGAAGATAGATAAATCTCAGGATCTCATAGATAGTTTCTTCGAGATTGCAGAGGCATATAATTCACATGTACAGATTATTTCCGGGGATTCAGAAGAGGGAGATATGCTTCTGAGAGCATTTGGTGGAATAGCTGCACTTTTAAGGTACAAGGTGTAAAGATCATGAAAATTCACAATCAGTTCAAAGATGAGGTAACTACGGCTGTAAGGGGCGCACTCAGGGAAATGGACGCACCGGACATAGCCTTCGTTACAGAGGTTCCGGACAATGCAGATCTTGCGGTTCCGTGTTTCACGATGTCAAAGGAACTCAAGATGCCTCCTAAAAACATTGCTGAGAAGATCGCAGAGAATATCAAACCAACAGGTCTGATAACAGCGGTCTCTGCAATGAACGGATATCTAAATTTTACGATTGATCAGAAGATTCTCATCACCGACACTTTGAATGATATCATCGAGTCAGGAGACGGTTATGGCTCTCTCCCTTACAACGGAAAGAAGATCAATCTTGAGCATACATCAACGAATCCGACAGGACCTATTCATGTAGGGAGAGCAAGGAATCCGGTCATCGGAGACACACTTGCAAGATGTCTTGTCAGATGCGGTTATGAAGTGACCACAGAGTATTATGTCAACGATGTAGGAAAACAAGTTGTAATCCTTACGTGGGGAGTAAACAATCTTCCCAAAGAATCAGTTGTTGAGGAAGAACGTGACAAGACAGATCATAAGCTTGTTGCGTATTACCGCCTTGCAAATAAGATGATGGAAGAGGATCCTGTAGTTCAGGAGCAGATCTCAGAGATGCTCAGGAAATTCGAAGCAGGGGATCAAAATGTCATTTCACATGTCAGAGAGACTGCAGAAGAGATGTTAGAGGGTCTAAAAGAAACTCTGGAACAGATCAATGTAACACTTGACAGATATACCTGGGAATCTGATTTCATTGCAGATGGAACTGCAAGAAAGGTTGTTGAAGAACTCAAGAAATCCGAATATGCAGGTCAGACGGAGGATGGTTCATGGTATCTGGATCTGAAGGATTTCGGCATTCAGGGAAAGAATACAAAATTCACATTCACAAGGGCGGATGGAACCACTCTTTACACGACAAGAGACCTTGCGTATCACTTGAACAAATTCAAGAGATGCGACATTGCCATAGATGTTCTCGGTGAGGATCAGAAGCTCGGATCAAAACAGCTTTGTTCTGCCTTGGAGATTTTAGGATGCGATAAGAAGCCCGAGCCCATGTTCTATTCTTTCGTTGCACTCCCAGAAGGAAAAATGTCCACTAGGAGAGGTGTCGTTGTTTATCTTGATGATCTTATAGACGAGGCTGTAGATCGTGCCTACGAAGAGATCAGGAAGAGGCGTTCAGACATACCCGAAGATAAGATGAAAGATATTGCCAGATCAGTAGGTATAGGTGCTGTAAGATACAATATCATACGTGTGCATCCTGATAAACAATTTGTTTTCAAATGGGATGAGGCACTTAATTTCGACGGTAACAGCGGTCCATATCTACAGTACGTTCATGCGAGAGCATGCAGTATGCTCAAGAAGGCCGGAGAGTATAAGCATGATACAGATGCATCCAAGCTCACGGATGAGTTGGAGATCAATCTTGTAAAGGCACTGTCAAAATTCGAGAATATTACAAGACTTGCCGGAGAGGAGAAACGCATTCACATGCTTCCTGCATACGGTCATGAAGTATCAGTAGCATTCAATCAGTTCTATGCGAATGTACCTGTACTTTCAGCAGGTGACAGCAGAGATGCGCGTTTGACCTTGGTAGAATGTACCAGGACAGTTCTTAAGAACATTCTTACTTGTTTAGGAATGGAGTCTCCAGAGGAGATGTAAAATGGAATTTCGTTTGATTAAACTTAAGGATATCGAGAAGGTAAGAGAAATCGAACTCGACTGTGTGAAAGAATATTTCGCAGAGACCATTGAGAATAAGTGGGAAGATCTTCCGCAGGAGTGGAAGGACAATCTTGGAGCAAGCAGCCCTAATCATTTCAAATCGTATTTGGAAAGCGGGCTGAGCTTTATAGCAGAAGAGGACGGAGAGATACATGGATTCATATTTGCTCAGATGTTGCATCATATTTGTGATGTCAACAATCTTGTATGGATCGAGAATATGGGTGTCAAGAAGTTCGTGCGCCGTAACGAGATCGGATATAGGCTTCTCAGAGAAACATTGAAAGCTGGACGCGAGATGGGCGCAGACGTAGCCCACAGCATGCTGCAGACTGATAATGTGCCATCCATAATGCTTCATAAAAAGATCGGTTTCTTCATGGATAGGCGTAATGTTGCGCTTATAGACCTTAAAGATCCAAAACTTCCTTTTTGAGGGCTTCGGCCCTATCTTTTTCCCATCGAGATAGAGAGCTCTGTTCCATCGTAGTATTCAACGCTTCTGAGAATCCCAGGGACACTGCGTTTGTGATCTTTGATCTTTCAGGAATATGATCTAGAAGATCATAGATGGATGTCAGCCCATTGTACGTGCTGTGTTTCACAGGCCTGAGTACCTCATCGATAGAAGGAGTTTTGATAAGAAGAGTTCCGTGTTGTATCATGCAATTACTGTTGCGGTATTGAGCACTTCCAGAGATTTTCTTTCCTGCAACAAGTACGTCATTAACAGGTTTGTATTCTGCATTTATATTCAAATGTGCCAGTGCTCTGATTATTCCGTTGCATATGAGCTCGAATGAATCATTGCGATTAGGTATCTTTTCTCCTGAGGGTACGGCAAAGATCAGTTGGTCTGGTCCTGTCAGTATCGTACTTCCGCCACTTATCCTTCTGATAATTGAAATATTCTCAGGTAACGGATAAAGGTCCGTATCCATATTTCTGAATCTTCCAAGGGAGATCGTGGGCTTATCTCTGAAATAGATATGCAATGTATCTTCCACAAGACCTTTGTTTCTGGCTTCGAATACTGTTTTGTCTATAGATGCGCTCTCTTCTGGAGTTATGGTGCCAAGGTCAATATATCTCATAAGATGAAAAAGGGTAAGAGGTTTGAAAGAAGGATCATTTCCTTCTAGAACTGATATATTTTGCTTTTTGAGGTTCATTAGAAGAGGCTTTCTTTTTCTCTTCTTTTGCAGGTTTTTCTTTTTTCTGTTCTTTTTAAAGATCAGAGAAGGATTGCTTTGCAGGCTTTTTTGCTGGAGTTTCCATTGTCTTTGGTTTTTCTTCTGTTTTTTTCTCAGAAGGTGCAGCATATCTCTTTTTTTCTGTAGATGAAGAATGTGTGTTTTTAGGTTGTTCTTCTGTCATCGTACCAGTGTTCTTGTACTGTTCCAATTGTCTAAATGTAGTTTGAGGTTTCATGTTGGGATTAGTACGCATTTTGTAAACAACAGCAATGACAATTAAGATAACGACTATTATTATGGCGAGATATGTTGTCCAGTTGGTCCAGATGGATTCGCTGACATTAATAAGAATGTTCGTATCTCCACCTGTAAAGATTGGGTTGTTGCATGATATAATTATATTGTAACTTCCTGTGCTTCCTATACTGAACGAGATATATGCTGTTACTTTAACGGTTGGATTGTCAGATGTTGCTGCGGGAACAGTAATAGTCGTAGTTCCTGCGATTTTTCCGGAATCTTTGTACGTCGCAGTCAATTCGATAGGGATATCTTTTGTTTCTGTGCTCGTAAGAGGTATGGCAATTGTTCCGCTTCCGTTGTTCTTGAATTCTGATGAGACATACGGGTCGCCGTTGTAAGATATATATGCATCAGATTCTGAGGCTTCTGCAGCCATACAGATCGGAACACTTGCCATCATGAGTATAGCAAGAATTATCATTAATTTTTTGGAATTCATATTTCAGCCTTCATGTAATAATCTCATCTACACGTTCTTGTTCGATAGCTCTTCTGATCTCCATGGAAAGTCTTCTTCCAGTGCTCATTTCCTGTCTCCAGAGGCAATTTCCATAGGGGTGACCGACTGACATATGAACGTTCGTTCCTCCGCCGATACGCGGGGCAACATCGTAGATGTAGAAATTCAAGTCTTTATCTACACAGGTTTGCAGACAGAATGGTCCGATGATACCAGGGTCGTAATATTTTTTTGTGGCCGTGATGTATTGTTCAGCCATTTCGAATGCTTTATCCAGTAAAGATTCCCTCAATGTTGCGGAATTGTGTCCACAGACTGTATATTCGGGAATTATACCGTCTTCTTCGAGTTCGACTTGTTGTTTTCCAGGGAGTCTGCAATATCCATCAAGTGAGCTCTCGAATCTCCAATCTACACCGAGAAGCTCAAGTTGTTCTCCTTTCTCTTCAAGAGGTGAGCGGAAGAAATCAAGGTTGAATACAGGTCCGATGATGTACTGCTCCATTCTTGCATGTTTGACGAAATTAGCATCGATAACTCCTTGCTGGATAAGTTCTGTGGATTTTTCCACAAACTGATCGTAATCTTTTGCTGTGAAGAATCCTCTTTCGAGTTTCTTAACTTTGTGATGTACCTTGATAATAGTGAGGCCGTCTATATCCTCAGGTTTTTCTACTTTCTTTGGAAATGGCATACCTGCTTTTTCAAGAAGCCAATAGTAATCTCTTTCATCTCCTCTTTCTTCGGATCTGAGAAGATTCCTGCTTCCTACCATAGGGACTTTAAAATCGTTTTCTACGGCATCGATACCGTTGTATGCTACAAATGATCTGTTCGGAACGAAAAGAACATTATTGTTCATGAGATCCGTCTGTATCTTAGGTTGCATGATATCTGCAAACTTGTTAAGGACCATGGGTTCATCCACGACTCCGCGGACAATTTTACCTGTAGGGTCTCTTTGGGACCTGAAATAATTCGCAAATGTTTTCTCTCTTCCCTTCTGGCATACAGCGACTGTATGGAAGCCTTCTGAAACGGCTCCATCGCATGTGTCTAGGGCAGAGTGTGATGCTGTGACTCCTATTTTGGCATTCTTGAGATCGTATTTCTCAAGATTCGCCAATACCTCATCTCTGCTTATCATCGGTTAACCTCAACGATACGTAGTATTACGCTTGATATAAACTTTTTAGATGAACAGCATGATGACCAAGACCATAACGAACGATCCCGCAAGGTCCATCACAGAAGAAGTGATAGGAATACAATGATCATCGGGGTCAAGACCGAATTTTGTTGCCAGAACTGCGATATAATATGAAAGGAAGTTTAAGATAGTCGTTGCGAGTGCACCGGCGATCAGGATTATCGCCAGTGTTTCTACAAGGCCTATGTCCACGGATCCGCCTGTTGTGATCAGTGTTGCAATATACGCGATCATTCCGATGTAAGTAAATGTGATCATTGCGCATATGTACATTATGCAGAAATTCTCAAGAGCTTCTTTAGGCGGAGAAGCCTTTGTCTTCATGGTACCGAGATGGATCATGGATGACAACCTGGATGTCAACATTCCTGAAAGTGCATTTCCTTCGTTGAGGAAAGCCGGCATCATAATCAACAGGACGGCGTATGTGATGAGTTGTTTTTCTTCATTCTCTATGATTATGCCTGCTCCGATCTCGAATATGAGACAGAAGAGCAATACAGGCAGGGATTGGATGACGATTCTTTTCGCTTCTCCTGAGAAGTCTCTTTTATTCACAGCCTGAGTTATCACGCGTGCAGAGTAGATCACGGTGATGGCGACAAGAACAAGTGCCAGGATTGTTATTATCAGTTCTCCGCTAGTATCGTTGCCTATGGTGAAGAAAAGCCATGTGGCCAAGAATATCATCGGCATGGTGACGATATCTCCTATCGCTGCGATTAGAGGCGCTGTGATGTTATCAACATCCCAATCTCTTTTGTATCCTTCCTTGGCGATGAGTATATTGAACATCATAACGATGAATCCTGCCAGCAATCCACCAAAAGTCGAGATGAATATGAAATCGAATACGCTCTTGGTCCCGTCAAAGAACAATAGTGCTACGGCCCACGTCGTTATGCCCATGGCGACTGATAAACATAAGGTCAGGGATATCGCGGATTCTACATTGGCTTTCAGAACTCCACCTTTTTTGAAGTTCATCTGGAATGTACCCATGTGCATAGCAGTTCCTATGCGGCTTCCCATAGCACCGAATATGTTACCGCGCATACCAATGGCCGAATAGATCAGTATCATCATTCCTGGGACAGCGACTAGGTAGTCCTCCATGTTGTTGAGGAGAAGTCCGGCAAAAAGATCTGCGGTTCCTGCGATAACGAGAGCGGTTAAGCCCATTACGAACACAATTTTGTTCTTAATGAAGAAGCTTTTTACCGCGTGCGAAACCAAAAAATCACCTCATGACATCGTTAATCGTACCTCGACAGTCTTTAATCATATTTATTAAAGTTGCCAAATCTTAAATATAGGTAGACTGCGTTTGATTTTTTGGATGTTTAACTAAAGGTGACCGAAATTGTCGATCAACTCAGATGACCCGGAAGGCAGTAATAGGCAGTCCGGTTTGGTTCAGGGGGGCTCAATATGAGTGACTCTGATGACTATACGAACTTAGATCATGTAGAGATGAGTGTTCGTGAGCTTTTGACAGAAATGAAAGATTCCTCAGAGGTCATAGTAGACCTAGCGTATGCTTCACTGATGTACAACAGTGAGGATATGGCAGAGAAGGTCCACGATCTGGAAGAGGAAATGAACAATCTAAAATTCGCCATTCGTTTCAAAGTGTTGATGTCCTCAAGGACAAAAGAGGATGCAAAACAGCTTTCAGGATTACTTCAGGTAGCTTCTGCTGCCGACAGAATATCGGATGCAGCGGCAGATATCGTAGATCTTCTTGATGTTCCGTTGGAAAAACGTCCTTATTTATCAGATATGCTTCACGAATCGGATGAAAAGATCCGTGCAACAAAGATCAGCCCCAAGTCTGAAATGGTTGGATACACTTTGGATCAGCTCGCGGTTGAGGCTTGCACAGGATGTAAGATCATCGCGATCAAGAACCGTCAGGGATGGACATACGATCCCGAAGATAAGACCAAGATCCGTGCAGGCGATGACATAATCGTTCGTGGAACAGAAGATGGGTATTCCCGTTTAGTGGATTTCGCCAATGGTAAGATGCCTTGGGAGTTCCCTGAGCCCGATGATGAGCCCGAAGAGCTGTCGGACGAAGCGATCAATTTCGAAGACGAAGAGGAGGAAGATGAATGAAGGCATTGGAAGTGATGCTTCTAGAACTGAAGGATACTTCAGAGTTCATGGTAGATCTTGCGTATTCATCTTTGCTTTATAATAACATGGAGATAGCGGAAGAAGTCATCTTTTTGTCAGGGACGATGGAAGATCTTTCTTCCAAGATTCAAGACGCTACCGTAGATCTCGGAAAGAGTAATCCAGAGGAGGTCGCCAAGGTAGTAGTCATAACCAAACTTCAGACTTCTATCATGTACATTGCAGAAGCGGCAAAATCTATTGCAGATGTCGTCCTAAGAGGATTAGGAGAGCATCCGGTCATAGCGATGTCCATCAAAGAATCGGAGACGACGATATCTGTTGCAAAGGTGGCACAGAATTCTATCATGAAGGGACGCACGTTCGGAGACATACGTTTGAGCACCATCAGCGGGATGTTCGTTATAGCTATCAAGCGCGATAGAACATACATCTTCGGTCCCGGAAGGGGAACGCAGATTGAAGAGGGAGACGTTCTCATTGCCAAAGGGCCTGAGGAAGGTGTCGGTTACTTCAAGGATCTGGCTGACGGTACGGAAACAGAATTCTGATAACATTAGAATAACAACGCTATATATCTTCCAGCGAAGGCACCGAATAGACATACGCCTGCATTCATGAACCAATTCAGAAATGCCGTTGATAATTGGCCGTCTGAGAATAATGTTACTGTTTCCAGTGTGAACGTTGACATAGTGGTGAATGCCCCGAATATTCCTATGAACAGGAAGTATCTGACCAATTCAGGCATTGCATGTCCATATGAGAAGAATATCAAAGCAATCAAGGTACAACCAATGAAATTTACAACGAAAGTGGACCATGGAAATGTACTGGAATCAACAAGATGACCGACAGAGTACCTGAGTACTGCGCCTATCGCACCGCCTGCCGCCACTAAAATTATTATGACGGCCGTATCCCAATCCATACGGCTGAATGAAATCTATGGTATTAACAAATATCGAATTCCTTAGTTATATGACATCATTCTGAGAAGGGCTTTGATTTTATGGTAGTTATGATATTATTTGTTGAATTATTTGAAATCAGAATGTTTTGATGTTGAATAAATAAGTGAAGGATCGGATTAAAAATTCATTTCAACCGCACCGCAGATATCATGTGCAATTCAAATTAAATTTCTTTATTTCTGAGAGTTTAAAAGTAAAGACCGTGACTCCAAGAGATATCATAGTGATCGACATCAATGCAGTTGTTAAAAGCGTGAAAGTTTCTGTGAACATGCTCGGCAATAGGGCGCTGATTCCGAAGATGATCATTATCATTCCGCTGACACTCGTTCTGAATTTGATTTGTTTCACATCTTTGTTGTTTTCCATTATCATCTTCATCAGGTGGGCTCCCTCTATCAGATTCAAGATACCAAGGGCATAGGACATCGTATCGTCCAAGATGTCTGAAGGTATGATCACAGCAACCATGCTTATGATCATGCATATTATGCCGATAATTATGACAAAATTGGATTTCTGTATTTTTCCTAATGGCGTATCTCCTTCGGATATTAACCGTAATGCCAATATTATGAGGAATACGGCCATTGTTCCTCTTATCGACATTTCTGCACCTTCTACGGTCATAAGGATCATTGCAAAAACATTACATAGCATTATTATTCCTGTAAAGAGCAGGGTTAGAGACGCTATAGGAAATTCGGTTTCCTCGTGAGTTTGGAAATTCGTCCTGGTATATGCCATCGCTGTCATGGTCAGGCCCATGGCGGTGATTATGGTCGCGTATGGAAGACGATCTCCGAATTCAAAAAATCCCATTATAAGGAAGATCGTCAAAAGCATCAATAAACCAAATATCACACATAATATTCTCACGGTCGGTCCATTATTCTCACGACCTTTTATTGCCCACGTTAAACACATTGCAGTATAGATTGCAAGTATGATCACCGTTATTGCCTGCATCAGATCTATGAAGATATATGGTAAAAGCAAATCGAATACGCTCACGATTATTCCTACAGAGCCAAGTATCGAAAGGTAGATGGAACGACGGAATGTTCCGAATGGTGTATCGCCACTCATTATTCTCAAAGATATCAGTAAAATCAGCAGGCCTTCAATAGCAGTTCCATCATTTCTGCCTTCAGAATATTGATAGAATCCATATATACCAGAGATCAAGAATAGAAGTCCCATAAGATACATCAAGATCTTTTCACTTGGAACAGGCGATGCTCTCGTGAGTGTGTTTTTTACATCATTCAACTTGGAGCACTTCCTTGTAATATGGAATGATGGTCTGTATTTTAATTTAACGTGAAAGAAATATTTTGTAAGGCTTATACTGTTATGATGAAACTTGAATCATTTAAATCAGATAGAAGATATAAAATCATACAATTTGGTATTTTTGATATGTTTTTCGAATAATAAATCGGAAACGTTTATATTGGAACAGATCGGTATTAAATCGGGTATTACAAAGTGACAGACGTTCTAGATTGTAAGGGACTTATGTGTCCCATGCCGGTC
>JALNYB010000042.1 GCA_023230065.1 Candidatus Methanomethylophilaceae archaeon | reverse complement strand
GCTGGGTATCGTATGCTGCATTCGTGCAATGCGGTTTTGAATTGAACCTGAGTAATATTCTATCTTGGATCATTGCGGTAATTTTTGCATTCGTTGTAAACAAATGGTTAGTCTTCCGCAGTACTTCCACAAAAGCAAAGGTCATGTTCAAAGAATTGAGTTCATTCTTTGGTGCCAGAGTAGTTACAGGAATAATATCGATCGTATTGTTCCCAATATTATTCGCAATGGGGATGAATGGAAGTTTATTCCATGTTGACGGATTCCTTGCCAAAATCACTACAAGCGTCATTGAAATTGCTTTGAATTGGATATTCAGCAAATATTACATATTCAAAGTCAAAGAAGAAATTGAGAATATTCGAGAATCCAAAACCAAAGAATGACGATGTCACGAAGAGATATCATCGATATTGTAAAAAAAATAAAGTGTTTTTATAAAAAGTTTCATTGCTGCTTATAGCGAATCAATTGACATAATCCAGCCACTTGTCGTACTCAGGTGCTTTGCCTTCAACGATATCATGGAATTTAGAATGGATCTTCTGAGCGACCTCACCGGCTTTTCCATCTCCGATCATCTTTCCATCGACCATCGTGACTGGTACAACCTCTGCGGCAGTTCCTGTCATCCATACCTCATCCGCTGAGACGAGTTGGAATCTGGTAACCTCTGTTTCTATAACCTCGTATCCGAAGTCGCGTGCGACCTGAATGATCGAATCCCTTGTTATGCCCTCGAGGATACTCTCACCTGTCGAAGGTGTGTATATCTTTCCGTGCCTATAGATGAATATATTCTCTCCGGTGCATTCTGCAACACGTCCAACCGAATTCAGCATGACTGCTTCGTTTGCACCCTGCCGTACGGCCTCTCTCTTTGCAAGGCATGATGCAACATATGCTCCGTTTACCTTTGCACCTGCTGGTCCGCAGAGATTATCTGGCCTCTGCCATGAAGAAACAATGACTTTCGCGCCGTTGCCTGCCTTACCAAGATATGTGCCCATATGGATGCATGTGATGGCCATACTTGTGGAGACTCCGACAGGGTTCAGTCCGACCTCTTCCCCGCTTAAGAAAATACACGGCTTGACATAGTCAACATTCTCGTTTGCCCTGATTGTATCTTTTATGGATTCCTCTATGTCTTTCTGTGTGTATGTCTTTCCTCCAAATTCAAGATCGAATCCCATGATCTTGCATCCATCGACGAGTCTCCTGACATGATCCTTAAGTCTGAATACTGCAGGTCCCTTGGGCGTCTGATACACTCTGATGCCCTCGAAAAGCCCAGTTCCATAATTTAAAGCATGCGCTAGAACGTGAACCTTTGCATCTTCCCAATTGACCAATTTTCCATCTAACCAAATCTTTTCGGTTTTATCCATTTTTTTTCCTTCTTTGATTGTGTGAATTTGAATTTAAAGTGCGTTTAATGCCTGAACATATTTCTCAGGATTGCTGCGATCTATGATCTCCTCTACTTGGGCAGATCCTCCAACAACACCTACATTACCACTGGATGTTGACATAAGCGCATACGCAGACTGTCCTGCTTCCGGAATCAATTCAGCATCATAAACGTCCTGAAGTTTTTGGATCCTTCCTAACGCAAGCTCTGCAGCATCCTTGCCGATTACCGAAAGTACCATTCTAGATTTACCAGAAAGTTCACATTTGCCGACTACAATGGTCTCGACGTTGATTTTATTGCGGGTAAATTCACCCATGACTCTTTGCATAACGCCGAACTCATTCTTTACGATCAAGGATATTACGTGCATATTGACACTCTCCTTCATGCGAATATTCGTGCGCATATTTGATACAGTCGTTTTTTACGATGTGAAATAGACCTATACTGAACAAATAGTGATCTGAGATCTGATGAAAAGATTAATTTTTCAAAAAATCATCGATTGCATCTACGAAGGACATCTTATCCGATACTAGATACGTCTTTAGTCCAAGCTTCTTACCGAACTCTATATCTCTATCAAAATCTCCGATCATACACGACTGCGTGGGATTGATATGATGTTTCATAAATGCTGCAACACCCATTCCGATCTCGGGTTTACGACAGTTGCATTTTTCATCTGGATGATGCGGACAGAAGAAAATATCATCTATCCTTCCACCACCTGCTGCAATATCTGCTTTTAACTTCTCGTGTACTTTAGCAACATCTGCCTCTGTGACAAGACCCCTGCCAATACCTGATTGATTGGTCACAATGATGACAAGGTAACCTGCCTTGTTCAATTTTGAAATAGCTTCCGGCACTCCGGGAAATAATTTAATTTTTGACGGATCGCCACAGTACGGAACATCTGCCGCAATAGTTCCGTCTCGATCTACGAGTACGGCCTTGTTTCCATACATTTCGTATTCCACAATGCCACACATCGTGTGACATGCGACCAAATACCCTTCTTGAACCCTTGGTGTCTCCGTGGTGGGTATGATGACCGCATGATCTACAATATCTCTAAGAACTCCACAATCTCCGGTGAATGACATCGTTACAGCTCCTTTCAGTTTTGCTGCTTCCATCGCAAGAATGACGTTCTTAGAATTTCCCGATGTGCTCATTCCTACAACAACGTCCCCTTTTCTGCAGATAGCTTCTATTTGACGCTTAAAAACAATATCATACGAATAATCATTACCTATGGCTGTTACAGGTGCAATATTGGAAAGACATACGCCTGCCATGGCCGGACGATCGAAAGCATATCTTCCCGACAGCTCTGCAGCTATATGCTGAGCATCAGCGGATGACCCACCGTTACCCATGAATATTATCTGACCTCCGTTCTTCAATGAGGCTATGAGTATATCTGCTGCCTTCCTTATCTGACTGGTCTCTATTTTTGCAACTATCTCGGAACTTCTTTTAAATTCGGCTTCGATAATATCATTCATTTTTACTTCTCCAGGATGTTGCCCCTTTAGGATCAAACATAAAGTCGGTCAATACCGCTCCATGCTTCTGTAATTCCTGGGCTACTTGCAACTTCTTATCATATTCACAAATGTAGTACATGAAACCACCGCCTCCTGCACCCGACACTTTACCTCCGATAGCCCCATTTTTCTTTGCAACATCATACAATTCATCGATGAACGGATTTGAAACCTTATTCGAAAATTGTTTCTTATATTTCCAAGATTCGTCCAATCCACGACCAACTTCATCTATGTCGCCTTTCTTCAGAGAATCACACATCTCTTTAGCCAAGACCTTTGAAGCATCCAAAGCATTCTCATTGTCTCCTTTTTTGAATGCCGCGACCTGCGTCTCGATTATCTCTGCAGATTCCCTAGACATACCTGTATAACAGATTACAGAACGATACTGCAGTTCATTGATCGTATCTGAATCCAACTTTATTGGTGTAACTTTTACTCCAACCTTATCAAACTCCAACTGATTGAATCCTCCATATGCTGCCGCATACTGGTCCTGTTTTCCACCTTTAAGTCCGATATCTATCCTTTCCAGATTGTAAGCCAACTGTGCCAACTTCGCAGAAGGCATCTCCATCTCATACCACTCTAATACCGCTTTGATCAATGCAACCATCATTGTCGATGACCCGCCTAGGCCAGAGCCTGCTGGTGCATCGGACTGAATAGACATATCGAATCCTTTCTTAACGTCAAAATAATTGGTGACCGCTTTTATGAGATCCATGTTACCATCAAGCTTTAATGGTCCTCCGTCCAAAGGTGCTTGATACCTTCCGTAATATAGAGAACGAACAGACATTGTCGCGTCGTTTCTTGGAGTGAGCGTGCAATATGCATATTTATTGATGGTGGTATTTAAAACACATCCGCCTTTCTCAGACGCATACGGGTCTACATCTGTTCCACCTCCTGCCAATCCTATTCTTAATGGTGCTCTGGCTCTTATGTACTCGGCCATTAAACCACCTTATTATCTATCATAGATTTTCCAGATTCAACAACTGTTCCATCACCCAAAACAGAGTTGACGATATGAGAATTGGCCATAACCTTGCAACCGTCTCCGAGAATACTGCACTCGATCTTTGCCCCGCTGACATCGCAACCCGTCATAATCAAAGAATTAACGATTTTACTATCTTTAATCTTACTATTCTTCAATATGACCGATGCAGCAACCTCTGAATTATCCACAAACCCATCTGCACCGAGATAAAAGGGTTTCTTTATGGTGGCAGCCTCGAATCTCTTGCCGCCCCATTCAAAATCATCATAAAGTTTTGTAGCCATGATAAGATTGGCTCCTAACAGATCTGACGGACGTCCCACATCCCTCCAGATGCCTTTGAGAAGATATCCCTGAATCCTATCTCCCTTTCTCATAAGAATGGGAATCAGATCCTTGGAAAAATCAAAAAAACTTCCTTTAGGAATATCAGCAAGGATACTTTTTTCTAAAACATATACTCCCGCATTCACCAGATCTGAAAACACTTCTTCGGGTTTAGGTTTCTCTTTGAATTCTAATATGCGCTCATCATCATCGAGTCTTACTATCCCAAACTCACATGGATTCTTTGCAGAAGTAAGCGCTATTGTTACCTTCGCCTGCGTAGATATATGCTTTTCGATTTCCTCTTTAACAGAAATATCTGCAAATACATCGCCATTGGCCGCGATGAATGTATCATCTAATTTATCCTCGATAAGTTTTATTGCACCTCCGGTCCCCAGAGGTTCATCTTCGTAAGAATAATCTATTTTGATTCCAAGATCTGAACCGTCCCCAATAGCTTCAACTAGCTTATCGGAACGATACCCGCAAGCTAATATGACTTCTTTGACCCCTGCTTCAACCAATGACTCAATCAAATATCGTAGACACGGCTTATCTAGAACGGGCAAAATTGGTTTAGGCTTATTTTCTGTTAGGGGCAAGAGTCTTGTTCCCTTTCCGCCTACCATTATAACCGCCTGCTTTACTTCAGACGCCATTAATATCAGTTCCCCAAACGGAACACGTTATTAAATATTTTCACACACAGAAAATAATCATTCCTGCAATTTTACAACATTCGTACCTATTTTTACGCCCAAACATCTCGACACAGGAATACACTTGGATCTGAGAAGATATGCTATTGGAATGCTTAATTTCTCATCAGATAATGATTCATAATTTGCCATTCCTTTGGCCAAAATTATACTTGCCTGAGAAATCTCATACTTCAGATCATCTCCTATCTTCTTCATATCTACACCGATCGAGAACGAATTAGACGTCAACAGAAGATCTACTTCTTTATCAAGGCCTATACGTAACGCATCTTTAAGCGTGACATCATTGAGGATCGCTTGTCCTCTGACCACACCAACAATGCGCTTCCCCATCCTCTTGAGTTCTCTGATGAGGATCTTATCAAACTGCGATTCTCCGCAATTATCAAACATATAGATTACGGTACCTGCATCTTCGACGATTTTTTTGACCTTCTCGGTCTCATCGAAACCTATGCCCTGCAGAAGAAGTTCCTCGAAATGATTTTCAAAATCATCTGGATCATCAATTGCTATCCCAGATCCGAAATCCATGATATTACCTATTATCGAGACTCTAACGGCCGCTGCAAATCTATCATCAGATTTATTAACGAATTCTTCCAATCTTCCGATGTATCTCTCTGCGACTTCGTCAGCACGTACCTTTAATTCAAAATACGGATCTATGACTCCCATCGCATCATACGCACTTCTATGAACTGCCGTTGCCAATCTTGCAGAATTTTGCCCTCTGGATATATTCTTTGCATATGTCTTCAAAGCTACTGTTACAGCATCGAATTCAGTACCATTATCAAGCAAACGAGCCTGGAAAAGAACACGTTTCATAAGACACGGAACACAATCAGAGTGCACTTTCATAATTTCCTAATAACCACCTTAAGGATAATTCTTTCGCCTTGACAAAATAATTCTCCTATTTTTACTTATTATTATGCACCCTTTTGTTTTATATACCCGAAATAGTATCGCATTGGTATGGCAGCAGACAAGATTTGCTCTTCATGCGGTAAAAGGCTTATTGGCCACGGTAACACTTCATTCAAGTGCCCCAAATGCGGGGAAACTGAAATCGGAAGATGCGACCAATGCCGCGATCAGGGCGTTTCATACGAATGTAAAAAGTGCGGATTCATCGGACCTTAAGGTGTTAAAATGGGACAGATCGTAGCAACATACGACCTCATGCCTGAAAGCACCGAGGTAGATTTAAACAAGGTCATAGAAACCATCAGTACGGTTATACCTACGGGCGTTAAGATTTTAGAAGCGAGGATCTTACCTGTAGCATTCGGCCTTATGAAGGTTAATGTCGGTTTCGATATTAATGACTCTGATGAGTCTGTCGGCAGCACTCTGGAAGATGCACTTCACGGAATCGATGGTATCGAAAACGTAGAATGTGTATCACAGACTGTCTGTTGATTCAAACTTTTTTAGGGTTCACCCTATAATCCAACTACAATTTATCTTTGAGATGACAATAATTTATATATCTCAAAATTTCAACCTATCATCACAGAAGTGAATAAAATGACATCTAATATTTGGCATGACATTGATCCAAAAAGAATTTCAAAGAATGATTACATGGTGGTAGTCGAAATCTCCAAAGGAAGCAAAAACAAATATGAATTGGACAAAGAGACAGGCCTTCTCAGGCTTGACCGCATCCTTTACACATCCACACATTACCCGGCAAATTACGGTTTCATTCCAAGAACATATGCGGACGACAAAGACCCTCTCGATGCACTCGTTCTTTGTTCAGAACCTATCGCACCCATGACCTTGGTCCATTGTTACCCTATAGGCGCTATCAAAATGATCGATTGCGGTGCAAATGATGAGAAGATAATATCGATACCGTTCGACGATCCGATGTATAACTCATACAAGGATATCTCCGAACTCCCGAAACATATCTTCGACGAAATGGCTCACTTTTTCTCGGTCTATAAGGCACTCGAGAACAAGCAAACCGCCGTGGATGAGATCATTGGTGCAGACAAGGTCGATGATATCATTCAAGGTGCTATTGACAACTACACAGATCTATTCGTACCCAAAGTCAAACGAAAATAAATCAAAGAATCATTTGTTGAATTCCTTGAATCATTTCAAAGAATAAATTTAAAAATAAGGGGATTTAATCCCCTTCATAGTTTATTCGAATTCTGCTATGAATCCGTCATCCATCATCTTTTGAGTCAAATCTCTTGATCTCTTAATCATGAAACTTGCCTTATCATAAAGTTCCTGACGTGAAAGTTTAAGGCGCGCGACACCCTGTTCTTGAGCTTTCATTGCAACAGCAACTGCTTCTCTAGGAAATACTTCGAATTCCCTCATTGTAGGAATTATGTAATCCTCGGTGAGTCCCTGTTCCTCAGCACACTTTGCCAATTCAGTAGCGGCTGCGATACACATCTCATCCGTAATTGTCTTAGCCCTTACATCAAGCACACCACGGAATATTGCAGGGAATCCCATTGAATTGTTAACCTGGTTCGGGAAATCTGAACGTCCAGTAGCGAATATCTTAACACCATGCTCTTTTGCTTCCCAAGGCCATATCTCAGGTATTGGATTTGCAGTTGCAAAGATGATACCATCATCTGCCATGCCATCACAATACTCTGGCTTGATGGTTCCAGGTCCAGGACGTGATGCTGCAATGACTATATCTGCACCCTTCATCGCCTCTTTCATTCCGCCTTTCTTTCCTGCACCATTGGTCTTATTGCAGATCTCCCATTTCTGTTTGAACTGTCCCTCGACATCGGTCCTATCCATGTTGAGGATTCCTGTTGAATCACACATGCAGAGGTTACTTGGCTTGAATCCTGTTGCCAAAAGAAGTCTTGTGATTGCGATAGATGCTGCACCTGCACCAATAACAGTGATGTTTGCATCCTCGATCTTCTTTCCAACGAGCTTCAATGCATTGATTGCACCTGCGACTTCGACTGTAGCTGTTCCCTGCTGATCATCGTGCCAAACGGGGATCTTACAATCTCTTCTGAGCTCATCTAAAATATCAAAACATTTAGGATTAGAGATATCCTCGAGATTAATTCCTCCAAATGACGGAGCGATAAGCCTAACAGTTTCTATGATCTTTTCTGGGTCCTTTGTATCTAAACAAATAGGTACACAGTCCACTCCCCCGAGATATTTGAAAAGCATTGCTTTTCCTTCCATGACAGGCATTGCTGCTTCTGGACCAATATCTCCGAGACCTAATACACGGGTTCCGTCAGATACTACTGCTACTGTATTCCATTTGCACGTATGTTCGTATACCATATCAGGATTCTTAGCGATATCCTTGCAGGGCTCAGCCACTCCTGGTGAGTACCAAATGGCGAAATCATCAAAATTTCTGACACATGCCTTAGGCACGATCTCGATCTTTCCACCATAAAATTTGTGCATGACCATAGCGTCCTGTCCAGGCTTCTTTGCTAACTGAAGACGCTCTTCTACTGTCATTTCTTTATCATTTGTCACGTATATTTCTCCATTTTACTACGAAATTCGTAGTTTATCTGCGGATTGCTATCACCTTTATTACGCTGTTCATATTTATACCTAATTTACATTCAGAGAAATGACATGACCTCAGACATAAAAGTCGCAGTAATCGACGGATACATCGATGATCCTGCCGCGCTCGGAGTCCCCCCATATATCTCTCCAATGATCAGAGCGATAGCTGGAGCTGCAATAGATGCGGGAGCTGACGTCGATTACATTACCATAGATATGATAAGAAAAGGAAAGAGGATCCCGAATACCGACGTGAGCGTTGTTCTTTCAGGAAATACTGTTCCTGGAAAATATCTTCGCTCTATGCCTATGTCTTTGAAAGAATTGGATGCTTTGATCCCCAATCTGAAAGGATGGAAACTAATCGGAGGGTCTGCAGCATCATCAGATATTGCAAATAAATTCGATTTTGCTGTCAAAAAAGATATTGCTGCATCGTTGTACGATGGAATGACAGGAAAAGAGGTCGGAGAAAGACTGAGAACCCTTGATGAATGGAATAGATGGATGCTTTTAGGCGCGAGGATCGTTACACAGCACCAAGATTTTCCACATCCACTGATGGTTGAAATAGAATCATACAGAGGATGTCATAGATGGAAGAACGGTGGATGTTCATACTGCATCGAACCGATCAAGGGCAAACCTTTGATGAGAACTCCCCAAGACATATTGGCGGAAGCCAGAGTATTAAAAAACTTAGGGATAAGAAACATCAGGATTGGTGGACAGACTTGCATAATATCATACGGATCCACAAGCGAAGAAGAAATTCCAAGACCAAATCCAAACGCAGTATCAGAATTATTCCATGGCTTAAAAGAACTTAATTTCGATATAATTCATGTAGATAACGCAAATCCTGCGGTCATATCAAAATATCACGAAGAATCTAAAAAAGTCATTGAAACAATAACAGAATGCTGCACTCCTGGTAACGTCTTGGCACTCGGTATGGAATCTGCAGATCACAGAGTATATCTAAAAAATAATCTCAACAGTACATCTGAACAGGTCTTAGATGCTATAAAGATCATTAACGAA
This sequence comes from Candidatus Methanomethylophilaceae archaeon, assembly GCA_023230065.1. GTDB lineage: Archaea > Thermoplasmatota > Thermoplasmata > Methanomassiliicoccales > Methanomethylophilaceae > JALNYB01. The sequence continues at coordinate 775 of JALNYB010000042.1, read as the reverse complement.
ATCGGTGGAGAGAGAGGAGATAACGGACTTCCAAAACTCCTTCCTGGATTGAATTTCATATGTGGACTTGATGGCGAGACAATAGATACATATGACCTGAATCTGGAATTCCTTCAGAAAATAACAAATGAAGGGCTCATGATAAGACGTATCAATATCCGTCAGGTCCTTCCCATAAGAAGAGCGTTCGATGTAAAGGTAGATCAAAAAATATTCAAAAAATTCAAAGAGACCGTCCGCGAAGATATAGACCGCGTCATGCTTGAAAGAATCTTTCCAGCTGGTACTATTCTCAAGAATGTTTACATGGAACTCCATGACGGAAATATCACATTCGGACGACAGATCGGTTCATATCCAATATTGGTTGGAGTTCCATACCGCTTGGAACTTGAGAGATCCTATGACATTCAGATAACTGATTGGGGGTACAGATCTGTCACAGGCATCTCTTATCCTTTTAATATAAACAAAATGCCGATGTCAGCAATAGGTTCTCTCCCTGGAATTGGAAAAAAAAGATCTGCGAATATCTTTGTTCATAAACCTTACAGATCATTTGATGATCTCTTGAAGATCGTAGAAGACCCCGTTGTCATCACCGGACTTAAAGATTTGATAGTCTTTGAAGATCCTTGACTTCTGAAAAACGGCATATTAAACTATCAATACTGTTTTCCAGGGTACATGGACTCACTTCGTGCCGCGAGATATCCCTTCCTCCGGGAATCTGCCGAATTCGCAGAATCTAATTCTGCAGACATAGAGTCCTTGA
>JALNYB010000006.1 GCA_023230065.1 Candidatus Methanomethylophilaceae archaeon | reverse complement strand
CCAGTTCAAGAATCGCAATAACGGAGTTGTTGATTCCTATTTTCAAATATATCTGAGCCAGATCGAGTGAGCCGGTTGCGATCAGCCCCATTGCAACAACGTTTATGCTTACAAAAACGAAACTCATGTTGAGTTTTTTTGTAGAAATATATCTATCAATCAGATCCCCGGTCTTGTATATCAATATGCCAAATATCATAAACCATAATGCATTCGATACAAACCAGATTATTTCTTGCAATATGTTTGTGGTGTAGACCTGTTCTAGAGAATACCAGCCTATCACCAATCCCGATAGTAGGAATAATATAGATACCAACAAAAAAGTGACAGTAATACTTCCATTTCTTAATCTAGATGTCCATTTGGTCTTCCACCGGCTGAGCGAGTCTTCCAGGTTGTATGCATACAACAGGAATACAAAACCAATCAGTAATACTACCATCGGCGTAGTGACATTAGAAAATGAAGTTCCTTTGTTGATATGATCGATGATAGATGGCGTCATATATACCAATGATATCAAGATTATGATCCATGCCAAAGGTGCAAGGAATCTTTTTCTCTTTCCTGGATCCTCCATGATTTTGGATATGATATATACTGTTCCTTCCAATCCTGGTGCTTGTTTAACATACACTTTTCTAACAGAGTCAATAGGTACGCGTGACGATATGATAGGATAGACGTATTCATCCTCTGCGCCGTCTCCAACAAGGATGATACGTGTGGGATTGATCTTTTCAAGAATTATCTCTAATTCATCGATGATTGCAGAATCTGATTTGTATCCTACTTTTTGATTACCGCAGATGAGTGCGACTTCGACTTCTCCTTCGTGTTCATCTTTCATCTCTTTGTAGATGTTGATGGCAGCGTAAAGAGCGTTGATATCAGAATCCTCAGGGTCAGCTATCCCCAGTGCCGTGGCTGCAACCGAGCACTCTTCTACACCTATTACAGGAGAGTCGACTTTTCCTTTTACTCCGAAATCATCATCCCTGTCAACGACAAGAATCAAAGTCTTCTTCATCATAAACAAATCACACTATCAATATAAGATTGATTGGGTATATTAACTGCTGGGAAGATACACAAATAGAACGGGCCTAAGCCCGTTGTTTATGCACTTGGTAATTCTATAGTATAAAGTGTCAACTCTCCCACAGAATATGGTTCTATTTCACCTTCAGCATAGCATTCATAGCCGTAAACTATGCAATTATTCACATAGAATACGATGCGATCTCCTTCATAAGTGAATTCATAGACCTCGACTGGTATTATAGATCCATCGTATCTTTCGAATGTTGTTATGCCTGTTTGAATGGCCGTTCCATCATCCATATTGGACACTATGAAGTGATATGGTGCAGGTATGGTGATAACATTGGTCAAAGTAGAGTTCTCGCCGTCTATCTGGTATACATTTAAAGTATATCCAGTATTATCCGAGTTTATAACATCAAACCTGTATATGTATTCGCCTTCATTGTCTGTGGATACATATGTGAATGATGAATTCACTCCGACTGCGGGAGGCACATTGATATCACTTGTAATGATATATTCATTATAATCATACCCGAGTGATTCACTGCTAAGGGTCATATACATGTTAAGTCCAGTTGTTATTTCAAATTCTTTCGAATATACGTACGTCTCTCCATTTATTGTTATTTCTGTATCAGGATAGTAATATACAGCTCTCGGAAGGTCTTCTATGTAAACTATTCCCAAACTTGCATTAGAAGTATAATCTGTCATAAAAGGATGGTGTTTTTGTGATGTTATTATAGAGGAATTCACAATATATGTTATACCGGTCACTACATTATTATCAAGAGTGTATGCGATTTTGCCTATGTATTGTACGGGGACCGTATCTATGTAAATGTTCAATTCGATCCTGAAGACGGTCGAGGTGCCACTGAGTGCTGAACTGTTATCACTGTACAAAATATATGTAAGAGTCTGATCTCCATCTTTTATGATCTTTTGCCAGAGATATTCAACATTTCCATCAATGATGATATATTGATACATAGGGATAAAACCATTCGTATCCACGACATCATCGAGTTCTACAATGCCTGTCCAATATACATTGCCAGTGAGGTCTTTGTCTGTTCCTACCATATAGAAGAAAGAATTATCTATTGTATACATGTTCAGAACAGTGTAACTTACGGTTCCATTTTGGTAATATGTTACGGATGACGGACCGGATACAAACATATAATTGTAAAGTTCATCTTCTGAAGTTATTTTTCCGGTCTCATTGAATTTATAGGTAGCAGATGCGGTATCATCCATTACAGCAACGGGTATCGTTACATTCGTTCTCAATAGGTAGTAATCATAGCCGTAATTCGTAACATCGTAATTGAAACTCGATGAGATTATTAATTGTGATTCTTTGTTGATCTCTATTGTTTTTACATAATTTCCTGTACTGTCACTACCTATATCTGAATAGATTTCTTCGTTGATGATATATCCAAATCTATCATCCAAGCCTTCTGAATCAGGGTCCCTGTCAAAAGATTTTATGAATGGGTTGTACGATATGATACTAGTACTATTTTCTGTGGCGCTATAGGTTATGTCTGTCACCATATTGTTTTCTATGTTGTAATCGAACTTTATAAGATTGGTCTTATCTGAATCTGTCTTGTATGAAGTTATATGTATCCAGTATATGGTGGATCCCACTAATGTTTCGCTATTGTCTGAATAAATCAATTGTGTGACTTGATATCCCATTGAATTATAAAATTCCTTGATCCATACATTTTGTTCTGGATTTTTACCTAGATAAGAATATGAATATGTGAATCCAGCAAAATCTACAACAGAACTGAGATCCAATGTTCTGTCGAGGATATAATTTCCATTCAGATCTAAATCGGATACAACAGTATAATTTCCGTTGTTGTATCCAGTTATTGAGTACATTACAGTGCCATCTTCTCTATATATTGCTGAGATATCGCCATCAATGAATGCGAGATCATAAAAGAGGTCTCCGCTGACATCTTCATCATAATCATCGAATGAATATACTGCATATGTTCCAGTATAATCGTTGTTATCTGAGTTATCATTCAATGCACCTGTAGCAATCACAATACCTACGCAGATGATTATTCCTGCAAGAAGTACAATTCCTAGAACCATATCAGATTTATCAATCATTTTTATCGAAACTGTTAATATTGTTATTTCTTTAAAATATCGTCGGGATGGATGTTAATTACAGCCAAATAAACTTTATCTATTCTGCAGAATATGACGCTATCATGCAGATAATTTGGCATGGGCATTCATGTTTTGAATTTATTGATCAAAACAATGATGTCCTGATCGATCCTCACGATGGAAAATCGATAGGCATAAAGCCACCAATATCAAATGCGAATATCGTACTTGTATCTCATAATCATTCAGATCACAATGTGGTCCGTATAGTACGAGGAACACATACTGATATATTAGGAACATTAGGATTCACAAGTGTCAACGGCATAACCTTCGAGGGGCTTGCATCATATCATGATGAGTCCGAAGGCTCAGAAAGAGGAAAGAATACAATATTCAAGTTCAAAATGGATGGTATTTCGATATGTCATTGTGGGGATCTTGGAGATATTCCCGCAGATGATGTCATGAGCAAGCTTACAGATATTGACATTCTTTTTGTTCCAGTTGGAGAAATATTTACCATACCTCTTGTTAAGTTGAACCTTTTCTTAAATAGAGTAAAACCAAAGGTTGTCGTTCCAATGCATTACCGGGTTGGTGGATTGACTTTTCCAGCAAAGAATTTGGATGAATTTATAGAAGGTATTGATAAGGATATGTTGATATATGTAGGAAATGAAGTAGAGCTGTCAGTTGAGGATCTGACAGAATTTGTTGGATGTTGGGTATTTGATCGTTAAGATCAATAGAGTACCAGACCATCTTCGATTTTACCCATTTCTATTGGTGTTGTCTCATCGCCGATGAGTGCGCCCTTTGAATTTGATAAGATACCTGATCCCACGTATTTGCAACCGTGATTTACAGTGGTCCTTTTGACCTCGACCTTGAAGATGCTTTCTAAAAGCTTTACATCATCATCTGTTGCATCAACTGTGCATACGCATCCCTTGTTGGTTACACTGCATACAGAACCGACTGTTGTGCAACCTGCGATCGTTCCCTTCACGACTTCCACATTGAGGATATCTGCGATTTCCTTCATTGCTTTTGCGCCGACTTCGGGATTGATCAAAGCTCCACGGTCATTAACAAGAATATTGTTTCCGGCTGCATTCGTTCTATCGGTAAGTGTCGCTATGGGTAAGAGTTTGCGTATTTCGTCCAGTTCTTTTTGTTCTGAAAGTTCAGAAACGACTGCACCGAATGAATTCATGGCGACTAATGACCCGACCACGAATGATCCTGCCACAGTCGTCATGAATGTTTTAACCCCTAATGCCTGTTCAAGATCCTGAATGAATTCAGGTGTCGAGTCACAGGCTACCAATGCGAGACTCTCGTTTACTGCAGCGAATACTCCGATATTAGGATTTCCGGCATATCTCGAAAGTCTCATCATTGTGATCACTCCGAAGCGGATTTCTTTTCTGGTTCGATATATGATACTTCGACAAGTCCATCATCGAATTTGACAGCCCTGACTGTAATTTTGTGAGGTGGGTTGCGAATTCCGTGCTCCCAGATCTTGTTGTTAAGACTTGCGTCGATCCAAACGTTCTCTGGTTCGACCTTCATGTGCCTAACAATGTTGGCCCTTACTTCTTTAATAGCACGTGCTGACCTCTTTGTACGGGGGGCTTGTTTGGTTTCCCTCAGGGGAATTGTAATAAATCTCTCTATTTCGTCTGCCATTTATTTCCCTCCTTATTCTTTTAATTTACCCATGCGCCATGATCTTCTCTTAGGGTGGCGAAGGAACTGCCTGTTAGTCCTCATCATAACCCATGCTGGGACACGGCGGTTCTGTTTTACTTTCTTATTCAGCCTACCTTTCATTGCTGGTGGTTTAGTGCTTGACATGATTATCTCCTCTCTATAGTGATCTCTCTCTTCTGAGGCATGATTTTCTGAAGGATTTCTTTTAACATGGCGTCCGTAATTACGCTCTGCAGTCTTCCGTTCTGTGCAAGTTGTATAAGTTGCATTTCAACGGCATTGGCTTGATCCGGGTTAGCAAGTTTAATGTTAGCCAGCCTATCCCTCGCTTCCGGGGTAAGAATCTGTCTTAAAATTGATTGCTTCTGTTGCTCAAACTGTTTGTTCTGTTCTTCTTGCTGTGCCTGCTGTGCAGCTTGGTTTCCTTGTTGCTGCTGGAGCTGTTGCATTCTTTTCTGTCTGAGCGCTTCTAATTCTGGATCTCCCATGTTAATCTCTCCTTCAGTTCTTGCTCTCGTCAAAGACCTCTTTAGCAGAGTTGTCAAGTAATGACTGACCTGCTGGGCTGATTGCACGGCCTTGCTTGTCTTTGGATACAAGGTATCCTGCGGCTTCGAGCTGTATCATACATTTTCTAGCAATGTTACGGCTACCTTTCACGGCCCTGTTAGGCATTGAGCCTTTGTCTGCAAATCCACCATACTCAGCTGCGAGTTTGGAAGATCCCATGGGTCCTTTTACATAGAGCTTCCTGAGAATAGCAGCGGCTCTTGTATACCACCAATCTTCTTGTGCAGGTGCTCTCTCTGTGTGCCTACCGGTTTTGGCATACTCTGCCCACTCTGGGGGAACGATCTTTTCGTTCTCTTTGAGCTTTGCGGCTGTTTTGAGTATGAGTTTTTCAGCGGGAACATCATAGACTGTTACCATTTTGATTCCTCATGACTGTCCAAAAGTGATTTTTGAACAATAACGAACAAAGGTATGCGACAATTCATATAAAAGCATTGCTAATAATGAATACTAAAAAATTCAATTTCGCATGTTCGGCTTTCGCCCCCATGCGACCTGCAGGAGAAAATCCTGCCACGGCAAACCTCATCAAACCGATGGGATTTGATATCCGTGACCCTTGAGAGTACGTCACAGTATATGAATTGATCGGATTTGCTTTTACAAGGTTATAAGGGTCATATGAAATATATTGAAAGAAAACGGTCTACTCCGGTAATTGTATAATATTATCAAATAATAGAAAACGCAATCACTTGTACTATGGTAGAAGACAATCCTAGTTTTTGTCCGCAATGCGGTGCCAAGACGAAAGAATCAGAATATTACTGTTCCGAGTGTGGATATTTGTTGAATGATGGGATCGAGAGTAATTCAGGTTTACAGGATCATATGAGCCGTGAGATGGGTCATTCAGATCCGAATTATCTTAATCTTATTGTAGTTCTTTCAATTATTTGGGCTTTGATCGCGTTTTATCTAGGATATACTTTCGATGTAGACGGACAATATATGATCGATCAGTTGAAAGCTAACGCAGAAGTATGGCAGCAGATCATAAATTCTGGAATCACAGAACAGATGCTTTTGGATTCATTTACTTATCTTGGTTATTTCATGTTTGCAAGTGCGATCTTAACAGTATTGACAGCTGTATTGTGCGGTCTGAAAAGATTCTACATCGTTGCACTTATCGCATGTATCATCGCTTCACTCTGTGCGTTGACAATGATCGCTGGAATAATCGGATTCGTTGTAGTATTTCTGATATATAAGTCCAAGAATGCCTTTGTGGATTGATAACGACGAGAGAGGTAAAATATTTTAATAAATTTTGTTTTTAAATTGCCCGGGACATTCCCGGGCTTATTGTTTATTGAAGGATAGGGAATCTTTTCACCAGGCAGAGTTCATTCCACTTGTTTCCTAATCCTAAATATATGCCAGCATTTGAGAGGTATATACCAATCAGAACGACGATGTACACGATATGTTCGTCTATGATAGGATTATTTGCAAGTGGGAGTGATGCAAGATACATCAACAGAAATAGAAGACAGCCTGCGATGCAAGTGAGTTTTTTCGCAATTCCCAATATCAATCCTGTACCTATGCACAAGAATGCCAATAGAAGTAAAACATCAACTACGGTGCTTCCTGCAAGTGCATTAAAGAACGACGCGAATATTCCATCATTATACTTCAAGAATCCCGTGCTTGGAGATCCACCGCTGATAAAACCTGCACCTGCTTTTGTTGCAAATCCAAGACCGAATGTTTTGTCAAGGAATGCCCATATGAGCAAGAATCCAATAATGAATCTGAGTGCAACGAATGCTACCGTGCCGTTGGGTAATTTGACTATCTCTTTGATATTCATAATCAAATATTTGTTCAAATGATTATATTTTTATGCTTCCGAACTAGAATACCGTTGTTATGTAGATTTAAATTGTATGCTGAATATGAGGCTAAATATTGTTTCAGTCCCCCGTAGGGGACATATGAAGTTTACCAGTTGTGACTCTGTAGTTCAAAGTAGGCCTGACAGTGACTACATACAGGACAAACATCTGGAGCCGTAGTTCCAACGTGAAGATGTCCGCAGTTTCTGCATTTCCATATGCAGACAACATCTTTTTCGAATACCTTTCCTTCCTGAACTGTTTTGAGTAATTCGAGATATCTTTTCTCATGTGTCCTTTCGACTGTTGCGACACCTTTGAATAAATCGGCGAGCTGGTTGAATCCTTCTGCTCTGGCAGTCTCTTCAAAATGTTTGTACATATCAGAGTACTCATAATTCTCTCCGGCAGCTGCGTCTTTCAAGTTTTCTATTGTTGCAGGTATGCAGCCGTTGTTAAGAGCTTTGAACCAGAGTTTGGCATGCTCCTTCTCATTCTCTGCTGTCTCCATAAAGATGTCGGCAATCTGTTCGTAGCCTTCTTTCTTTGCCTGTGATGCATAGTAGGTGTACTTTGTTCTGGCCTTGCACTCTCCTGCGAATGCGGTCAGCAGATTTGCTTCTGTTTTGGATCCTTTGAGTTCCATTTTGTTACCTCGAATTTCTGAAATGCATTATGTATTAAGATAGTTATGCATATAATTAAGTACTTACTTAATCAAATAATATGAAATCATCTTTTTAGAAAGGATAATTTCTTTTTCTTTAGATTTCCTTTAGAATCAAACTTCTTTTTTATAAGAAGGTCATAATTTTTCTTCGCTGAGAAATTTTTTGGATCCAATCTTAGGACCTCTTCTAATTCGAATTTTGCTTTTTCATAATCTCTTAGATCGTTCAAGAGTATCACAGCGTAGTTTTGATGATATTCGTATTTGTTTGGATTCAGAGTAATTGCTTTTTCATAGTATTCAGCAGATTTCTCGAAATCTACCATTTGCATTTTCAGGAATACCGCATATGTGTTGTACAACTCTGCATCCGGAGCTATTGAGAGAAGTTTTTCATATTGTTCTTGAACTTTCTTATTGTTCTTCTTGTTTTTCATAAGAACCGTTACAGAAGCTTTCAATGCATCCACATTATTTGGCTCGATGTCTAAAATTATGTCAAGTTGCATTGTCCCATATTCTATGTCATTGATTCCGTAGATCGAAATATTTGCGAGAAGAAGTCTGACTTTGTTGTTATGAGGATCAGTAGAAAGATAGTTCTCCAGGGTATCGATGGCACCCTTCACGTTTCCACTTTCGGATTGGCGTTTTGCCTTCGACATTGCTTCATATACGGGATCTGACATGAAACTGAATATGTGATTCCATTAATAATTCTTTATGAGTTCTTGTATTTAGATAGGTAATAGCTTTTGATGATACCGTTTTTGAATCCGTTGTAGAAGTAATTCACATATACGAATGCGGTAACAATGGATATTACTCCCATGAACGCGATGTATCCAAGGTATGTTACAGCGATGCGGGAGAAATCCATCCCTAGATATGCAGACATCATAAGCAACATCATGAAAAATGCGATGGCGAAGAATCCCTGGTATAATCTTCCCTTCATTCCTTTCCATAGATATAGTGGCCTGGGGGCGTCTGATATCACTTTTGCGCCGATAGATTTCACGATACTCCATGGGATAACAAGTGGAGACATGAATAGAGACACGAGTGTTGCGATAACAAGCATCTCACCAAATGGCATTGTTTTAAGGAATAGAGGATTCAGGAATATGTATGAACATATGACTAATCCTAATATGAAAATACTAAATGTAACATTCACGAATAATTCCCTGTTGAATTTATCATCATCTAGGTCAGGTTCTAATTCTATATCTTTGACATCGATTATATCAGGTATTTGAAACAGCCATTCTGGGATATGGTTGGTTCTTTTCTCAGGAGGTGCCTCTAGTGATCTTATGATGCGATAGAAGTAACTTCTAAAGTATCCGACGATCACAGCCACTACACCGTATGATACAAGTACGATCATTATTGCGATCGAATATACACATACAATTAATGCATCTAGAGTAACTTTTCCACCGAATATGTCAAAGAATCTGATAAGATATATGCTTGGATCGAATTCCTCTCCGAATATGTATAGAAAGCATGCCGTAGCTGCAGGAATCAGGATTACTATGGGAGCGGTGAATTTCCAACTACGAACTCCTTTATTGGCCAATGGCATGCACAACGCACCTAATATGATGAATCCTATCGTATATCCGAGACATATTCCGTAAATTATCTCGCTGAAAGTATATGCATTCATGATTAATATCAAAACAATAGATAGTATGGCGCACGCGACAATGAATATAGGGAATATGTTCACTATTATTTCATCTAATTTGTCTTGTTTTGTTTTTTCATCAGCATGTATCATCGTCATTATATGACTTACAGCATTAGGTACGTTGGGAATTCCTGGAATTTTAGGAATATTGAATGATATGTCTAGTTTTTTAATACCCATTTATATTGTGAATCATTTGTCGGTATCTATAATAATCGGTGTTAATCGACAGATATATTATTAATAAATCAATCAAGGGTCTATGTCTGAAAAGAAGGGTCTGAAGAACAGAGGATATTCTCATGCGGACGTCGATGAAAGGCGTGAAGCAGTGGAGAAATTCTCCAATACCCATCTGGAAAACATTTCGAAATATTGTTTTGATTCCGAAAAAGCTTCTAAGAACATTGAAAACATGATAGGTTCAACGCAAATACCACTAGGATTCGCTGGTCCGATTACAATAAGTGGAGATTATGCCCAGGGTGATTTCATAATACCTCTGGCAACAACAGAAGGCGCACTTGTAGCTTCAATATCTAGAGGCATGTCTGTAATCAATGCATCAGGTGGAGTACGTTCCAAGGTTTTCAGGGACTTCATGACCAGAGCACCGGTGTTTCGTGTAAGGGATATCGCACATTCATCCGAGGTTATCGATTGGATACACAATAATTTTGAATTATTGGCTCAGACAACAAAGACTACGACCACTCATGGAAAACTCTACAGTTTGGAAGCATATCCAAACGGAAGGAGTTTGTTCTTAAGACTTCAGTATGAGACAGGAGATGCTATGGGAATGAATATGGCCACCATTGCAACAGAAGCTGTATCTAGGGTCATCGAGAAAGAGACGGGCGCAGTCATGGTATCAGTATCCGGAAATATGTGTAGTGACAAGAAACCGGCAGCCATAAATATGATCCAAGGCCGTGGAAAAACGGTGGTCGCAGAGGCCCTTATACCAAAGGATATCGTCATAGAGAAGCTTCACACAGATACTGAAACGGTCGTTGAGACCAATTATAGGAAGAATCTGGTTGGAAGTACGATGGCAGTTACATTTGGAGCAAATGCACATGCAGCTAACATGGTAGCAGCTCTTTACATCGCAACAGGACAGGACCCTGCACAGGTAGTAGGTGGAAGTATGACGATCACAACATGTGAGAATGTCGACGGGGACCTCTACATTTGCGTAAGGATGCCCTCTGTAGAAGTAGGAACAGTGGGTGGAGGAACAAGACTTCCATGTCAATCAGAGGCGCTTACTATAATGGGATGCCTCGGTGACGGTGGAGCCAGGAAATTCTCCGAACTAGTTGCTGCCACAGTGCTGGCTGGAGAATTATCAACACTTGCAGCTCAGGCAGCAGGTCAGCTTGGTAAAGCACATCAGGAACTCGGACGCTGATATAATGCCTGTAATCAATTTCAAATACGAAGATCTTTGCTCGCTCATAGGCGAGAAAGTACCGCAGCAGACTCTCATACAGAGAATTCCCCTTATAGGTGCAGATATGCACGATACAGAAGGCAATGAAGATGAAATGTCTGTAGAATTCTTTCCAGACCGTCCCGATCTATTCAGTGTAGAAGGTCTCGCAAGAGGAATGAGAGCGTTTCTGGACATCAAACCCGGAATGCAGGAATATGATGTAAAAAAGACGGACATCGTTGTTACAGCGGATGAGAGCGTCAGGAATATCAGACCATATTTCCTTTGTGCTGCTGTATTCGATGTTAACATCTCGGATGAATTCCTCAGATCCATGATGGAACTTCAAGAGAAGTTGCATATTACCATCGGAAGGAAGAGAAACAAATTCGCTATCGGGATTCATGATCTCGATAAGGTTCAGGCTCCATTCACATACACAACGGTCAAGCCAGACGAAGTCAGATTCGTACCGTTGGCAAAAACAGAGTCTATGACGATGGCAGAGATCCTCACCGAACACGAGAAAGGTGTTGATTATGCGCATCTTTTGAAAGGATTGGACAGATATCCTGTTATATTTGACAAAAATAAGAATGTTCTTTCATTCCCGCCTATAATAAACGGTGCGCTAACCACAGTGACAACGAATACGCACAATCTGTTTATCGATGTAACTGGAAATGATAGGAAGGCCGTCAAAGGTGCATTGGACATTGTTGTGACTGCCCTTGCAGAACGTGGCGGAAAGATTGGTTCAGTCCTTATGAAAGGAACAGAAGAGTGCATATCTCCTGACCTTTCAGTAGAAAAATATGTCATATCGGTTAAAGAATGCGATAAATTCATCGGTGTGGATCTCGGTTCCGAAGGTATCATAGAGGCACTCAGAAGAATGGAGATGAATGCATTCGTTGATTCTGAAGATACCGATGCAGTCCACGTATGCATACCGTCTACAAGATTGGATATAATGCATAAAGCAGATATCTTCGAGGATGTGGCCATAGGATACGGATTCGATAAATTCGGAGGCTCATACAAATTAAATCAGACAATGGGACACCTTAGCGCAGATACCACTTTCTCTGAAAGCATGAGGGACATCATGATCGGACTCGGATTCACTGAGGTCACGACACTTACACTAAGCAATGATAGAGAGGAATTCCAAATCTCAGGATTGCCGGAGATGCAGAATGTTCGTGTTACCAATCCTATCACGGAAGAACATACGTGTTTAAGATCGTATTTGATGCCTAGTTTAATGAGGATTTTAAGACACAATAAACACCGTGATCTTCCTCAAAAGATATTCGAAGTAGGGTATGTTATCAGAGACAATAAGGTAGTACTTCATCTCTGTGCATTGGCAACAGCATCTAAGACTTCTTTTACAGAGATCAAATCTATAGCGGAATCTGTATTGAGGGAGACATCCACTAAATATTCGCTATCGCCGTGCGATTATTCAACTTTCATAGATGGAAGAGGAGCATTCGTCAACATCGAAGGAAAGGATGCAGGTTTATTCGGAGAAGTATCGCCGAAGGTTGTAGTTGATTTTGAGATTACGCATCCTGTGATAATGCTCGAATTAGATCTAACGCCGATAATATTAACGAAAGCTAACAGTCTGTTCTGATATCATGGATGTAGGTGAGAAGTTCCCGGAGTTTGTTCTTGCAGATGAGAACGGAGATATGTTGGATAGTAAGAACCTTCAGAATATCAGATATGTTTTATATTTCTATCCCAAGGATGGAACAGAAGGATGCACAAGAGAAGCTCAGGACTTTACTGCACTCTATACTAAATTCATGCTCAGGAACATTCCTGTGTTTGGAGTAAGTAAGAATACGCCCGCATCACACAGGAAGTTCAAGGATCATAACAATCTTAAAGTAAAACTTTTGAGTGATCCTGAACATATTCTTATGGAGAAGGTAGGAGCATACGGTGTTAAGATATCATATGGAAAAGAAGTTCAAGGCACTATACGTTCTACATATATTGTAGGAAAGGATGGCATCATTGAAGCATTTTGGAATAATGTAAAGGTATCCGGTCACGCTGCAAAGGTATTGGAGAAGGCAATATCTTTGAATAAGAAGTGATTAGAGTAATTTATTCATCTCTTTAAGAATAGAATCCGCATTTCCTATTACACTTATATCGGCTATTTCGTGAATAGGCGCCTCAGGATCTATATTTACAGCTATTACACGTTTTGCAGGCCCTATTCCTGCTTTATGCTGAATAGAACCAGATATTCCGAATGCCATGTAGATGTCAGGGAATACATTGTTTCCAGATTGTCCGACCTGTCTGCTTTGAGGGAACCAACCTCTTTCTACCAGGGCTCTAGAACATGACACCATTCCGCCGAGTTTCTTTGCTATGGATTCTGCTACAGCTACGGATTCCTTTTCTTTGATACCGTTTCCTAAAGAAATGAGTATTTTGGCTCTTGTTATATCATAATCCACAGAAATTATCCTTTCAGATGAGATTATATTCTTGTAATTAGACCCGTAGTATTGACGGTAGATCACTGTGCCCTCCCTTCCTATCATAGGTTCAGGCATAGGGAATGTTCCCGGACGAACGGTTGCCATCTGAGGGAAATGATCGCATGAGATCGTAGCTATGATGTTGCCTCCAAACGCAGGTCTTGTCATCTGTAAGAAACGACCATCCATTTTCAGCTCAGTACAGTCTGCGGTCAATCCTGTACCTAATGAAGCTGCTAAGCGCGGGGCTAATTCTCTTCCTCTGGGTGTTGCTCCCATGAGTACTACAGCAGGCATGACGCGGTTACAGAGATCGACAAGCATCTCGCAGTATACTTCTGGTTGGAACTGTATCATCTTCTTATCTTTGATATGATAAAGTGTATCTACGCCATAAGAGAATATTTCACCATACAACACTTTAAGTTCCGTATCTCCGAATATGACACCGAATATGCGGCCATCTGAAATTTCTTGCAGTTTCCCTAGTATTTCTTTTGAAGAGTCATTCATCATTATGGTATTTCCATCATTGATGACCTCTATCCAGACAAGAGACCCTTCTGCCGGGGACTGATTCAGATTATACTCGGATAACATTCCAGGAGGAAGTCCTGTCTTATCCCTGTCGCAAGAACCGCCTGAACATGATTCACATCCCATCATAGCACCTCTTTGATCAGTAGTTTTGCTGCTTCTGATGGGTCGGTCCCGTCTATTATCTTTCCACTGTGTTCATATCTGGGAGAATATGATGACTCGATCTTGGTTTTGGAACCTTTGATTCCCACAGAGTACATACCGAGGCCCAAAGCTATTCTGTCAAGGGTTTTGATCTCTATGTTCAAAGCTTTTATGTGATCTGATATAGAAGGTACACGTCTGTTGATATCTCCTATGGACACAGATAGCACGGAACCTTTAGGTACTGTACATACACGTATTTCGTCGTTGTAATTCTGCGTTACTTTAATCGTATCTGAAATAATTATATTTTCAGAATAACAAAACTGTTGGACATTCAGCATTGCCGCTGTTTCGGCAGGGACCTCTGCAGTATCTCCGTCAGCTGCTTGTTTTCCACAGAATATTAGATCATAA
The DNA here is from genome assembly GCA_023230065.1 of Candidatus Methanomethylophilaceae archaeon. GTDB lineage: Archaea > Thermoplasmatota > Thermoplasmata > Methanomassiliicoccales > Methanomethylophilaceae > JALNYB01. The sequence goes on along the minus strand of JALNYB010000006.1, from coordinate 23,021 downwards.
TCAGCTGCGAATTTGCGGATGAATGCAGTGAGTGTTCTAGAAGTGGCGAAAACATCTGCTCCCGCGAATGCTTTGTCTGAGAGAAGATATGCTTCATTTGCGCCTAGCTCCAGGCATCTGAATATTGATTCTTTGGCTTGAGGGGGGCCCATAGAGACTACAATGACCGAATCTTCGGGTTTTCTTATTCTGCATACCATATCTAGTGCATATTCGCAGTATGGATCCAATATCGACGGTACACCTTGCCTGATTAAATTTCCATTTTCATCCACTTTTATCCTAGTGGTGTCAGGGACCTGTTTTACCAGTATCACATATTTCATTATTCCACCACATTACCAGGACAGAAGATCCAATTCGGATCCAATTCCCTCTTTGTTTTCTTTATATCTTCAACGCCTTGTTTTCCATAGAGGAGTTCGATGTATTCCGATTTTATCTTTCCGATACCATGTTCGGCACTAGGGGAGCCTCCTAATTCAATGGATCTTAAAGCTAGAGTGCGATATGCTTTCTTTGCCTTTGATAAATCATCCATAGATTTCAGTATTATCTCTACATGAAGATGTCCGTTGCCTATGTGTCCGAATATAACATATTCTAGTTTTTTGGACGTTAATACTTCCGAATATGAATCGATCATTTCATCAAGATGGTCCAAAGGAACGGACATATCCGTCCCCATCTTGTGCATTCCAGGCATAGAACCTTTTAGACTAGCTACGTATTCGAATATTGTTTGAGGTACGGAATGTCTGAATGCAAAAAATCTTTCCCGGTCTTTGAGCTCATGTCCGCACCAGCTGTGATCTAGGGATCCACCATATATTTTTGCTATTTGACTTAGTTCATTGTATTTCGAAACGATGTTTTCATCGTTGGATATGTCAAAGAATATAGCAGAACCTGCATAATCTGGAATGTCAGGCATTTTTGTGAATTTAGGATCGTTCTTCTTCGACTTTCTTATTAGGTTAAGGGAGCCCGTATCAAAGAATTCAATGAATTCTGGATCAATATGTGAATTTACGAATTCTTTGACAAAATTATATGCGTTATCATCACTAGGGAAGAATATGATATTAGACATCAGAGGATGCCATTCTGTGATGTATATGTCAGCTTCTGTAATGATGCCGAACATACCTTCACTACCTATGAACAGGTCTATAAGGTCCATATCTGGGCCGGTCATCAATCCTGTTGTATTCTTCACATCTCTGTTGAATTCATATGATGGAATATGAACTGTGATATTTTTTCCATCGACAGGTATTGAGAAAACTCTGTTCTTTGCTTTGATCTCCCCTCTCAAGATATCCAGTACATTTCCATCTGAAAGGATTATCCTTATCCGTCTGACCCAATCTCTTGTAGGTCCATATTTGTATGTTCTTGGTCCTGATGCATTAGTGGAAATATTACCGCCTATGGAACCGTTGAGTTCTGTTGGGTCAACCGGGTAAAAATAATCTGTTCTTTCAGATAGTATGCATTCTATAGCATCATCTGTGATATTTTGAAGTTCAGAATAAAGTTTTTTTCTGATGATTTCATTCAGATCTTTTACAGTTACTGCAGCCTGGGTCCTTATAAAATATCCTTTATCATCTTTTCCTATACCAATAATCTTATTGAATTTCTCCATAGAAACGATATCGCCTTCTTTTGGAACGCATCCCCCACATACTCCTGTCCTCATTGCAGAAATAGTCAGGGGGGTCTTCGAAGAATTGTGTGATACGACGATTTTAACGACATCTTCCTCATCATCTGGAATAAACAGCATATCCGCTGCACCTGATAGTTTCGATTCATCTGTTAGGTATGGTGAATCAGATTCTAGTTTACGTGAATGTATCATATGTCATTCATCCCATAACCTAGGTATCATTGCAGCTGTGACCGACTGTTCTGTTAGATTTTTTCTGTCCAGAAGGCCTTTACTGAGAAGTCCTACCGCGCCTTGTTTTTTTCCAATATCGATGTTGCCGTAGATTTCGTGAACTGCATCTCCCACAGTGTAACCGTTGCGGACAAGATCTGCAACCTTATCCGGATATCTGAATCCGCATCCTGTTCCAATCGTCATCTTCCCTTCACGATCTAATATCGCACAATACTGATAATCATATAACCCGTCAAGTTTTTCGAATACACCCGCTTCGATACCTACTGACATCATATGCGTTCCAATTGCACTTTTGGCTCTGTTGATAGCACCAAGTCTTGTCTCATTTTCAAAAGGTTGAGGAGGAACTCCACTGTTTGCATCTATGGCTGTTATCTTTACATCTCCATATACGCGTTCCATCACTGTACGGACCGCTTCGATCTTTATGTGATTAAGTGATCCGACAGCAATATCCATAACATTGGATTCACCGTTCCTTGCATATCTTCCTTTTAATATGCCCGTAGAACTGATTTTTTCACCGTCTGAGGATATTCTTAAGGGCATTACACATAATTCAAGTGGTCTGATGCCTCTGCTTTTTCTTTCTTCATTAAGTTTTTTTCCGTTATCAAGTGTTTCTTCTGATACCACGAGAATATCCACTTTATCCATCTTGTCTAAAGGACCATATATAGTATCTATTTCTACAATCGACCACGGTTTGGTCTTATTTGAAAGATAATTTTCTAATTCTTTTTTTCTTAGATATAGTGGAATAATATCTGACCTGTTCAAAGAGGCCATGCAATCCGTAGTAATGCCTATGAAGACCTCATCCCCGATGTCGAATGCTCTATCGATAAGTTCTTTATGACCGCTGTGAAGAATATTGAAAGTTCCTGCAACTGCTGAGAACATAATATCACTCAAATTCCGGTAACCAGAAGGAGTGCAATGGTTGCTACGATTATTACAACCCAGACAATCATGTATTTTCCGAGTTTACCCCGAGCTTCCTTTCCTGCTGAGTTTTTGCATCCATCACTACAGAAGTAGCCTTCGCCGATGAATGCTTTGCCGCAGACCGTGCAATGTCTGTGTTGCGGTATCTTCTCAGAGAAATTTTCCATGATACTGAATCATCGTATAGGATAAAAAACTTAGGAACATCTTCTGTCCATCTCATTGTGAACAATGATTATACAATGATCCGCATGAAGGCTACGGGGCCCTATTGATATTTTTTCTGGATTTTTTTCGAGTAAAATATTCTCTTCTTCGTCGGTGAGGTCCCGATTGTCCCCCAACACAAATACAGGATTTTCGGGGAATTCATAGGCTCTGCAATCTTCTCCATCTTCTTTCAGATATACGAAAGATCCAATTTCGGAAAGTTTGTTTATGACCTTTTCAAATGACATTCTGGAAACATATACTCCGGGTGACGATTTTACTTCTTCATCGATAGATACTTTTTTTAGAAGTGCATTTCTGATGAGAGATGATGTGCTTCTTTCATCTGGATTAAGATATCTTATATCTTCACCGGAAAATCTAACGGTCTTTGGGGCATCATTTCCGCCTTCTAATACAAGATAGACTTGAACATCCTTTCTCAGATCATGGGATAGAAAGAATCCCGAATTGATGCATCTGCACATGATATCTAATCTGCCAGCTCCCCCAGAAATGTCGTCTAATTTAAAATCTCCAGATGTTGAGGCTTTGTGGCCTGTTATGACGAAATATTTCATGGGAATCACTGATTATCGTTGCCGTTCTGCAGATCCTGCAGGCCTTCCATGTCCATTCCGCCGAATTGCTTCATCATCTGTTTGCGCATCTTACGATCCTTCCCGATGGAACCCATCATTTTTTTGCTCTGGTTGTATTGTTTCAATAGTTCACGTACATCATGGCCTGCAACACCTGAACCTTGAGCAATCCTGTCGATGCGTTTTCCTTTTATGGAATTCGGTTCGTCTTTCTCATACTGTGTCATGGAATCCATTATGACGCGGTATTTAGCGAGCTTTTTTTGAGATGCTTCATAATCGATTTTGTCTTCCATCTTGTTCATTCCTGGAATCATCGACATAACTTTCTGTAGAGGTCCCATTTTGGTGACGGCAGCCATCTGCTGATACATATCGCTGAGGGTGAATCTTCCAGAAAGCATATTTCTAGCTACCTGTTCCAGCGCATCATCTTCTCCGATTTCTTCTTTGGCGATCTGCATAAGCGAAGCGAGGTCGCCCATTCCCAATAATCTGGATATGAATCTGTCTGCATTGAATGCTTCGAGATCACGTATGTGTTCCCCTGTACCGAGGAATACAATCCTTGCATTGGTCTTAGCAATAGCTGAAAGTGCTCCACCGCCCCTTGCAGTACCATCCATTTTGGTAAGTATGACACCTGTTACACCCACTGCGTTGTGGAATGCTTCTGCCTGTGGTCCAGCTTGTTGGCCGACCTGTGAATCCAGAACAAGTATTCTTTCGTCAGGTTTGGCGATATTTGCGATATCTTTGATTTCCTGAATGAGATCATTTTCCAGAGCATGACGTCCGGAGGTATCGATAATGATGATTTTCTTATCAGAGAATTTAGTAAGACCGTTCTTTACGATCTTCGATGCATTTTTTTCACCAGGTTCACCGTAAACATCAGCATTGACTTTTTCTCCTAGTTGTTTTAATTGATCTAAAGCTGCAGGCCTGTAAACGTCTGCTCCAATAAGACCGACTGTGAATCCTTTTTTGATGAAATAATTGGCTAACTTACCTGTGGTAGTGGTTTTACCTTGTCCGTAAAGACCGACCATCATAATGGTCTGCGGTTTAATGGCAAGACCATCTCCGTTGTCGAGAAGGTTTACAAGTTCCTTGTAGATAATATTGATAACGAAATCTTTAGGGCTTTTTCCTGCCGGAGGTTCTTCATTAAGTGCACGCTCCTGTATTTTGTTGGTTAATTCCAAAACAAGCTGAACATTGACATCTGCCTGAAGTAGTGCGCGCTGAAGCTCGCGGGTCACATCTTTGATAAGATTCTCATCTATTGTTGAAGAGTTACTGATGTGTTCTACGACACCCCTTAATGATTTTCCCAAACCTTCCAGCACCATGTAATCGTACCTAGATAGTGTCGATAATATTTATTTGAATTGCAAGAAATTAAAAGTGCGGGAATAGGCCAGCCAGTCAGAAGGGATGGGATGCACTCTACAAAACTGACCTGTCTCCCCGTGGTTGGTTATGTGTCAAGAATCTATATAAAGATTGTTAAAATAATTCGATGTTTGTTGGGCTATACGGGTTTGATCCATATTCATAGCTCAAAATTAAAGAGTTTAATTAAGGGGTTTGATCTGCCATAATATGCTGGCAAGTGATTTGAAATCACAGATAGCCAGATTTCTGAAGGGCCATAAGGTCGTCGGTACTGAGTTTCTCTCCGGCCTTGAATTTCTCGAAGATCTCTTTTGCCTCTTTCTTGGATTCAGTGTCGACTCTCTTTTTCTTAGCTGCGGATTTTTTGTTCCTGTAGCCTGCGACATCCTTATCCATTTCGTGGACAGATTTGATTTGTTCGATGTGCTTCTTGTGCTCTTCGTCTGCTGCCTGTTTGCACTCAATGAATTTGCCCTGAGCTGCATCTGCCTCTTTTCTGAGTGCATCTGCCTCTTCATACAGTTTCAACATTTTGTCATGAGCTGTCTGAGCCTGCTCTGCGAACTCCGATACTTGGTGGTGACAGGCCTCTGCCTGTACTTTTGCATCTCTGAGTTGCTGAACGATTTCGCGGACTTCTCCGCTCTGCTCGACAGTTTTTTCTTTTTCATCGATCTGACGTGCAAGGACTGAGATCTGTTTAACAATCTCATTCTCTTTATCTTTGCCAAGTGATTTGGTCTGTTGGGTATACTCTAGATCTTGAAGTTGCTTTTTGAGCTGTCTGACAGATACTTCGCTTTTTTCCTCAGCGGTCTTTTCAGGCCTGAGGGCATTGATCTGTTCTTTCAGGGTTGAAACCTTCTGATTCCATTCATCCCTTACAACTTTTGTTTCTCTGACCTTCTGGTTAAAGGAGTCACGTTCTTCCCTGCACTTTCCTGCCTCATCGACAAGCTCACGTACACGAGAGTTTAATGCGTCTCTCTTAGATTTCCAGTCTTTGGTCTGATTGTTCAGATCGTCTCTCAAGCGCCTGTGTTTTTCGGCGTCATTGTTGACGATGCTGCGTTTCTGCTCAAGGTCTTCCAGGTTTTCTGCTGAGACTGGTTCAGTTGATTCTGAACTTACATTCTCTTCAGTTGCGGCCTCAACGGGGGCCTCGCTTACCTGTGCTTCCTGTTCTACAAGAACATCGGCTGTCTTTTCTTCGACTGCCGGCTGTTGGTTTTCCTGAGAATCAATCTGCTGTATTTCCTCCACAAACTCTTCCATAAATCATCACTCAATATTCGACTTGGCCATAATCAAAAGCATGGCCCACTCTATTCGCACTATAAAGCATGTTACTTATAAGGGTTTCGACAAATAAAATGCCATTCTATCAAGCAAATACACGACATTTATATTTTATTGACAAAGATGTCGGATTCATGTAACCAGATAGATGTAAATCTTCTAGGATATTGCATTGTACTTTTTAAATCAATTGCGTGAGTTTGACAGATTATAAATAATGTAATGCAATCCTACAGCCGATTCAAATGAATGATTGTATCTGCCCGCTCGATTATAGGTACGGACGTAAAGAGATGAAGTCCATCTTCACCGAAGAGAGCCGTATCCAGTACCAGATGAATGTTGAGGCCGCATTGGCTAGAGCTCATGCTTCTCTTGGAACCATCAGTACAGATGATGCTGATGAGATAACACGTGTAGCAAGTCTTGATGTCGTTCAGGTCTCCAGAATAAAGGAGATTGAGAAAGAAACGAATCATGATTTGATGGCAATGGTCAAAGCAATGACTGAACAATGCAAGGGAAATGCTGGAAAGTATGTTCATCTGGGAGCTACATCGAACGATATAGTAGATACGGCAACAGCACTTCAGATCAGAGACGGATTGAAGATTGTTCAGGCAGATATTGATACTCTTCTATACACATTCGCAACAATTTCAAAAAGGGAAAGAGATACATTGGAGATTGGAAGGACACACGCACAGTTTGCCATCCCCATAACATTTGGATTTAAGATCGCAGGATATATAGCAGAGCTTCTGAGACACAAAGAGAGACTTCAGCAGATAATGCCTAGGGCATGTGCTGGAAAGATGGCGGGAGCAGTTGGTACCGGTGCAGCATTGGGTAAGAACTTCAGGAAAATACAGACTGAAGTCATGGCAGATCTTGAAATTACATTCGAACCAGCAGCAACACAGGTTGTGGGACGTGACAGATACACAGAACTCATATGTCTGCTTGCCAACATAGCAACTTCACTAGAGAGATACGGAACAGAGGTCAGGAATCTTCAGAGGTCCGAGATCGCAGAGGCATCAGAAGCTTTCAATGCTGAAAAACAGGTTGGAAGTTCAACAATGGCCCAAAAAAGGAATCCCATAAATTCAGAAAACGTCTGTGGATTGGCACGTGTTCTCAGAGGATTCGTCACTCCCACATTTGAAAATCAGGTACTCTGGCACGAAAGAGATCTTTCCAACTCATCTGCAGAGAGATTCACACTTCCGCACGTATTTGTTTTGATAGATGAGATGCTTTTTAAGATGAACAAGGTCTTCACGGGTCTCGAGATTCACTCTGATAAGATGCTCAGGAATATCGAATCTGCAAAAGGGCTAATCATGGCAGAACCTGTAATGATGAAATTAACAGAAAAAGGTCTAGGCAGACAGGATGCACACGAGATTGTACGCGAAGCATCCATGGTAGCGGTGGAAAAGGATATAAATCTCAGAGAAGCACTTCTAGAAAGAGAAGATGTTAAGAAGGTTCTTACAAAAGAAGAGATTATCATCGTTATGGATCCTGCTAATTATGTTGGAGCATCCGGAGAGATCGTAGACATGATGATCGCTGATGTTGAGCAGGCGTTGGGTAAAAAGGTGTGATGATGGCCGCATTCTCTGAACACAAGAAGGCTAGTATGAAATATGGGCTCATCATCGGTGCTGCTGCCGGTCTTTTCATATTTTTCGCATTTTACGCTCTCAACCCGTCTTTTGTGTACTTATTCTTCATCCCTATCGCGGCAGCGATGGGATGGGCTTCACAGTACGTCAGAGATGAGAAAGATGACGAAGAAGACTAATTCAAATTCTCTCTCCAGCCTTCGGGCCGGATGAGACGTAGAATATATCGGTTATTGTAAATTTTACCAGATTCTTGACAGGATAGGTCTCTTTGATTTTATGAGCCATATCTGCAGCCGCTATGTGATCTGGTGTACCATTCTCAATAGATATCTTTCCTTTTATCTGATAGCTGTCTTTGCATTCAGGATTCCAAACGTATAATGATGCTACTGGATTCTCTTTCATGTTGGCAAGTGTTTTTTTGAAGAAGTTATCAATTATCCATATTGTGTTATCATCATGTATAAGCACAAAACCCACAGGAACAACGTTGGGTATACCAGATTTAGATGCTGTGGCCACTGCGAAGATTTTCTGTTTTTTCATCTCTTCCTTTATTTCAGATGTAAGTTTACAAGTCATTGTGATCTTTTCTGGAATTGAAACAAGAGTATATTTATATTCCTGATTTTACCGTACATCAAAGTTTATATCCTTTGCATCAATGAACGGTCATACAATGGGCTAGTAGATCAGCCCGGTAGATCGCTTCGTTCGCAACGAAGAAGTCGCGAGTTCGAATCTCGCCTAGTCCACCATTGTTTCTATTTTTAAGTTGATTTGAATTGATTGTGACCATCGATCTATTCCACGGATTATTAGCTGTTCCATCCGTAATCATTATAATTTCGGATCTAATTTTTCTGGAAATTATAATTTATACTTGTTCCATCCGTCAATACGCTCAGGTTTTAGGAGACCTACTTCATCATAATAACGCAATGTCTTAACAGACACCTTTGCCATTTTAGAGAACTCTCCGATACGATACTGCATAATGCATCATTCCTCTTTGAGTCTATAATCATTGTCAGGTTCCAGTTAGGGGAGGGTTTCATCACATGATTAATACGAAATCATCTTAGCAAATAAACGCCATCGAACCATCGTGTATGATTTTGATTCAATGTTATGAACAGAATATATTGGTTAATCTGGTTTTTCGTCTTTATAAACGTTTGGATTGATTCCATTTTTATTGTGTTGAATATGATAAATTCATGTTGTTTCATCAGTATTATTTCAGATATCATCGATATTATCAATTTTTTTAATTCAAAGATGTTTTTTATCATTTATGTTGTGTCTGAATGCCGATACGTTACGTTATCGTTATTTATGTTGGATTATATTTCCAACTGATAGATATGATATCAGTCAGTAAAGCAATACTTGTGGTTAGTTTCGGAACAAGCTATAACGATAGTCGCACGAGGACAATCGGAGCAATCGAATCGATGATAGCAGATAAATATTCTGATTGGGATGTGAGACGCGCTTTCACAAGTAAGATGATCATCAAGAAATTAGCAGAACGTGATAACGAAAGAATAGATTATGTGTCCGATGCTTTGGAAAGACTTGTTTCTGACGGCATTAAAGATGTGATCGTACAACCGACACACATCATGAACGGATTAGAATATGATGATGTAGTCAGAATAGTTGATGAATACAAAGGGTCATTTGATTCATTATCATTGGGAAAACCTTTGCTTACGACAGAAGAAGATTTTGATCATGTTGTTTACGCAATAGGTTCTTCATTGGTGGCGGAAGCTCATAGTATCGCAGGTAAGGATACAGCTGTAATTCTAATGGGACATGGTAGCGAGCATTTTTCAAATGCCGTTTACAGTCAATTATATTTGAAGCTCAGATTAAACGGATACCAAGATGTTCACGTTACAACCGTTGAAGGATTTCCTTCGTTTGAAGACACCATCGAACTCATGAAAGAAAAAAGGTATGAAAATGTAGTTCTTTTCCCGTTCATGCTGGTTGCGGGCGATCATGCTAGTAATGATATGGCTGGCGATGACAGTGACTCATTGAAATGTATTTTGAAGAGACATGGTTATAACGTGCACTGCGTGATAAAGGGACTCGGTGAATATAATGAATTCAAAGAACTTTTCCTTGCACATTTAGACGAGGTTATCTGTAATTTTTGAACAATATATCGGCCACGCTATTTCATTATAATACTTTCTAATGGCATTTGATTGTTTCTAGGTTGATAAAATTATAGATGAACTAAAACATACATCAATGTAGTTAAATATATACATGATGTATGTTTAAGGTTATTATAGAAGGCATTAGAACCTGCATTTCTAGTGTCTGATGTCGTTGAGGAAGTAATAAAATGATCAGCCCCAGTATTGAAGAGATAGGGAAATTGGCCAACAGAGGTGCATATAAAACAGCACCCGTTAGCACAGAGACCCCTTCTGGCGAAAAGACGCCGATCGATGTCCTTCGCATTTTAAAGAACATTTCAAGCCACTGCTACATATTGGAGTCTGTGGAAAATGATGCAACATGGGGAAGATACACCTTCTTAGGTTATGATCCAAAGATGTCGTTAACATGTGTAAATGGAAATATGAAGGTGGATGCGTTATCATTTGAAACAAATGATCCTGGAAAATACATAGGACAAGTATTAGATGAATACAGGAGTCCGCGTATGGATTACCTTCCTCCTTTTTCGGGAGGATTCGTTGGATATTTCTCATATGATTATCTGAAATATTCTGAACCCATATTGAATCTGGATGCTGAAGATACTGAAGGATTCAAAGATGTAGATATAATGCTTTTCGACAAGGTCATCGCCTTCGATAATCTGGAAAATAAGATCGTATTCATCGTGAATATCGATCTTTCTGATGTTGAGACGAATTACAACAAGGCCGTGTTAGATCTGCAGCAGATGGTAGACCTTGTGAACAACGGCAAACAGAAAGAGGACGAACCAGGAAAGATGCTGACTGAATTGAAACCTCTTTTCGACAAGGAAAGATATTGCGCTATGGTTGAGACAGCAAAGCGCCACATCAGAGAGGGAGATGCATTCCAGATGGTCCTATCAAATCGTTTGGAAGCTGAATACGAAGGAAGTCTGCTCAATACATATTGTGCATTGAGAAAACTTAATCCTTCTCCGTATATGTTCTACTTCTCAGGTTCAGATATGGAAGTGGCTGGTGCATCCCCCGAAACATTGGTCAAACTCAAGGACGGGATCTTACATACATTCCCTCTGGCAGGCACACGTCCGAGAGGAAAGACGAAAGAAGAAGACAAAGCTTTGGAAATGGACCTTTTATCTGATACTAAAGAACTTGCAGAACATAATATGCTTGTAGACCTCGGAAGGAACGATATCGGCAAGATAAGCAAATTCGGTACGGTCAAGGTAGAAAAATATCATTCCATAGAACGCTTTTCTCATGTGATGCACATAGGTTCTACAGTTCGCGGAGAAATACGTGAAGAATTCGATGCACTCGATGCATTGGATGCCGTATTGCCTGCAGGAACGCTTTCCGGAGCACCTAAGATAAGAGCATGTCAGCTGATAAATGACATTGAGAACAATAAACGCGGAATATACGGCGGAGCCATAGGGTATATCGACTTCACTGGAAATCTGGATACATGTATCGCAATCAGAATAGCATACAAAAAGAACGGAAAGGTCTTTATAAGGACCGGTGCAGGGATAGTTGCTGATTCAGTACCTGAGAAAGAACATCAGGAATGCATAAACAAGGCGGCCGCAGTAGTAAAAGCACTCAAAATGTCGGAGGAATAAGGATGATACTTCTTATTGATAATTATGATAGTTTTTCTTATAATCTGTATCAACTGATCGGTTCTATAGATCCTGACATAAAAATTGTCAGAAATGATAAGATAACACTCGATGAGATCGAGAAAATGAACCCGGCTGCGATAGTATTGTCACCCGGACCAGGAAGGCCCGAAAATGCAGGCATATGTATAGATGTAATACGCAGATTTGGAAAGAGCATACCGATATTGGGAGTTTGTCTCGGACATCAGGCCATATGCGAGGCCTATGGCGCAACTGTATCGTATGCAAAAACACAGATGCACGGTAAACAGTCGATTGTGAGATTATACACTGAAAGTCCAATATTCAGAGAATGTCCGGAAAGTGTTCCGGTAGCACGTTATCACTCTCTTGCAGTTGTTCAGGAAACTCTCCCCTCATGTCTTAGAACAATAGCCAAGAGTGATGATGGGGAGGTCATGGCTGTGTGCCACAGAAGTTATGACGTTTATGGGGTTCAGTTCCATCCGGAGTCTATAATGACACCCAATGGGGAACAAATGATGCGCAACTTCCTCAAAATGATAAAGAGAGGATATCATGATTAAAGAAGCAATAATCAAGATAGTCGATAAAAAGGATCTCACATATGATGAAGCCTATCAGGTAATGAATGAGATCATGACTGGGCAGACAACTCAGATTCAGAATGCGGCATTTCTCGCTGCGTTGAGTACAAAGAATACCAATGCAGAGACCATAGACGAGATAACAGGTTGCGCTGCGGCTATGAGAGAACATTCCACGAAGGTCAAGCACGATCTCAATGTTATGGATATAGTCGGTACAGGCGGTGATGGATCACAGAGCTTCAATATCTCGACCACATCTGCATTGGTGGCTGCAGCAGCCGGTGTAAAGATAGCAAAACATGGAAATCGTGCAGCCTCATCGAAATGCGGAACAGCTGATTGTTTAGAGGCATTGGGAGTGAATATAGATCTCTCACCTCAGAAATGTGTTGAAATGCTAGATAAAATAGGAATATGTTTCATTTTTGCACAAAAATATCATACATCGATGAGGTATGTCGGTTCAATAAGGAAAGAATTGGGATTTCGTACGGTGTTCAATATCTTGGGCCCTCTGACTAATCCGGCATCGCCGTCCATGCAACTTCTAGGAGTATACAGTGAGTCTTTGGTAGAGCCTTTGGCAAAAGTACTGATCAAATTAGGTGTAGAACACGGAATGGTAGTCTACGGACAGGATAAATTAGATGAGATTTCTATCTGCGCCCCGACTACAGTTTGCGAGATAAAGAATGGGCATCACAGATCGTTCGAGATATCTCCTGAAGATTTCGGTCTCCCGATAGGTAATAAAGAAGAACTTGTCGGAGGAACACCTGTTCAGAATGCAGCTATAACTCATTCTATATTGAATGGAGACAAGGGAACCTGTCGTAATGCTGTATTAATAAATGCAGGTTCAGCATTGTATCTGGCTGGCAAGGCAGTTGACATAGGCCACGGTATAGATCTTGCAATGAAGACTATAGACAGTGGTGCAGCTGTTTCGAAATTAGAAGAATTCATAGAAGTCTCAAACGCGTGATATACACATGACGAACATTCTACAGACGATAGCAGAATATGCGAAGGTCCGTGTCAGTGAATCCAAAAAATATGTGTCCCTTGAAGAAATGAAAACCTTAGCATTGTCTATGGAATGTGATAACGGATTCCTGTTTGAGAAAGCTCTATCTAACGATGACATATCTTTCATATGTGAATGCAAACAAGCTTCTCCGTCTAAAGGAAAGATAACAACAGAATATCAATTTGAAAAAATAGCTAAGGAATACGAGGCCGCCGGCGCTTCATGCATATCTGTATTAACTGAACCAAAATGGTTTTTAGGAGACAATCAACATTTGAAGAAGATATCAGAGGTCGTATCAATACCATGTTTGAGAAAGGATTTCACAGTTGATGAATACATGATCTACGAAGCAAAGACACTCGGTGCTTCGGCAGTATTGCTGATATGTTCGATAACAGATAACGACGATCTTAATAGATATATAGGAATCTGCGATGATCTGGGTCTTTCTGCATTAGTAGAAGCACATAACGCAGAAGAGATATCATCTGCAATAGACGCGGGTGCAAGGATAATAGGTGTAAACAATAGGAATCTGAGCGATTTCACCATCGATATCGATAACAGCAGGAGATTGAGAGAGATGGTACCAAAAGATATCCTATTCATAGCCGAGAGCGGTATAAACAGTTCTAATGATGTGGATATTCTTCGCGCATCCAAAGTAAACGGTGTGCTCGTCGGAGAGACGCTGATGCGTGCTAATGATAAAAAGAGAAAACTCGATGAATTGAAAGGTGTTCTATGACAAAGATCAAGATATGCGGCATCAGGACATCTCAGGATGTGGAATACATCAATGCATTGCTACCTGATTATGCAGGATTTGTATTCTATGATAAAAGCCACAGATATGTCACGCCCGAAACAGCAGCCAATCTACGTTCTTTAATGGATCGCAGGATACTAAGTGTCGGAGTATTTGTTGATCATTCTGCTGAATTCATAGTAGAATTGGTGAAAAACGGAACTATCGACATAGTACAGCTACATGGTAATGAAGATGATGCGTTCATAGAGACGATACGCAAAATGATAGACGTACCAATAATGAAAGCATTCGGAATAAGTAACAGGAATGATTTCGAGAAAGCGATCTTATCTGCTGCTGATATAATATTGTTTGATAACGGAACGGGTGGTACAGGTGAACAATTCAATAGAATTTTCATAGATAAGGACTGTCGTCCGTTTTTCTTTGCAGGAGGATTAGACTCATACAACGTATCTGAGGTTGTAAGATCATTCCACCCTTATGCCGTTGATATAAGTTCCGGAGTAGAGACGGATGGAAGCAAGGACAGTCAGAAGATGAAGCAGTTCATAGATGCTGTTAGATTTAATACAGAAGATGAATAAATGACGAAGAAAGGAAGATTCGGAGAATACGGGGGACAGTATATACCAGAGACCCTGATGAATGCGGTCATCGAATTAGAGAAAGCATATGGTCATTATAAAACGGATCCGGAATTTGTTTTTGAATTAGATAAGCTCCTCAAAGAGTATGCAGGAAGGCCCAGCAGGTTGTATCTTGCAGAAAGGATGACAAATGATCTGGGCGGTGCGAAGATCTATTTGAAACGTGAGGATATGAATCATACTGGCGCACATAAAATAAACAATGTGCTGGGACAGGCATTATTGGCTAAGAAGATGGGTAAGACCCGTTTGATAGCCGAGACCGGGGCTGGACAGCATGGAGTGGCTACTGCTACGGCAGCTGCGTTGATGGGAATGGAGTGTGTAGTATTCATGGGCAAGAACGACATGGAACGTCAGGCTCTCAACGTTTACAAGATGAGGCTTCTAGGAGCCGAAGTGATCCCTGTGGAATCAGGTACCGGAACACTCAAAGATGCTGTTTCCGAAGCTATGCGCGAATGGACAAATCGCATAGAGGATACTCATTTTTGTCTCGGGTCTGTTATGGGGACCCATCCGTTCCCGATGATAGTCAGGGATTTTCAAAGTGTGATAGGTAAAGAGATAAAACAGCAGATCATGGAAAAAGAAGGCAGACTTCCAAATGCGATAATAGCATGTGTCGGAGGAGGTTCCAATGCTATCGGTTCATTCTACGAGTTCATCAACGACGAGAATGTTCGTTTGATCGGTTGTGAAGCAGCAGGACGCGGAATAGATTCATTTGAGACCGCCGCCACCATAAATACCGGACGCGTGGGGATATTTCATGGAATGAAATCTTATTTCTGTCAAGATGAATATGGTCAGATCGCTCCTGTTTATTCGATATCGGCAGGATTGGACTATCCCGGTATTGGACCTGAGCATGCGTGGTTACATGATATTCATCGGGCAGAATATGTTCCAATTACAGATGAGGAAGCAGTCAATGCTTTCGAATATCTTTCGAAAATGGAGGGTATAATCCCCGCAATAGAATCAGCACATGCTTTAGCATATGCCATGAAGATAGCTCCAGATATGAAAAAGGATGACATATTGGTAGTTACACTCTCAGGTCGTGGCGATAAGGATTGTGCAGCCATCGCAAGATATAGAGGGGAGGATGTTGAAGAATGAGCAATATCAAAGACGCATTTGCCAACGGTAAAGCATTCATTGCATTCATCACATGCGGGGATCCAGACATCGAGACAACTAAAAAAGCAGTAAAGGAAATGGTCAGAAATGGTGCGGACCTCATAGAATTGGGAATTCCTTTCTCGGATCCGACAGCGGAAGGACCTGTGATACAGGCTGCCGATGTACGTGCTTTGAAAAACGGGATCACAACTGACAAGATCTTCGATATGGTCCGGGAGATACGTAAGGATATCAAAGTGCCTATCGTGTTCATGACATATGCGAATGTGGTGTTCTCTTATGATTCTGATAAGTTTATCTCAATATGCAGGGATATCGGCATCAATGGCCTGATTTTACCAGATGTACCATTCGAAGAAAAGGATGAGTTCGATCCGATATGCCGTAAATATGGATTAGACCTCATATCATTGATCGCACCCACATCCGAAGATCGTATATCGATGATAGCCAAAGAGGCTAAAGGGTTTGTATACATAGTCTCTTCTTTAGGAGTCACAGGCACAAGGACCGAGATAACCACGGATATAGGATCAATGGTAAAACTGGTAAGGAAGAGTACGGATATCCCTTGTGCGGTTGGATTCGGTATCTCAAAGCCGGAGCAAGCGGCGAAAATGGCTGATTTGAGCGACGGTGTTATCGTAGGAAGCGCCATCATCAAGATCGTTGCCGAAGAAGGTAGAGATTCTATTTCTCACATAGGTGAATATGTGAAATCTATGAAGGATGCGATTCGTGATATTTGAGATGTGAAACCATATCATGTTTACAATGTCTCCGAAAAATGATCGATTATTTCTATTTGTTCAATTGGTTTTTAAAAAGCAAAAATCTAAATAGGGCGTAATCCAAGACGGGGTCAAGTGACTATTGCATGGCGATGAGCAAAAAACAGTTATCAAAACAGAACAAAGTGAAGAAAGAGAAAGCAGAGAAACTCACTCAACAGGTAAACTCTGGAGATAACGGTGCAAAGAAAAAACTTGCTAAGCTCGAGAAGAAGATCAAGTAAACTATCCTAATTTTCGATAGTATATCTTCGTTTTATGATAGACGGAGAGATTGTATCTCTCTGTCATCCAAACATCAATTATTCACATACGTCCGCATAATTTTTTCGAATTTCTTATCGGATAATATCCGTTCGTCATAAATTCACCATTGTGGAACAAACTATATGATGTGAAGGGCGCATGTGCATTTTGAGCTTGTTCTGTCGTTTCAAAATAAATAGTTTCAAAAGGGACATCTTTATTCTTTGCGATGTTATTGATAATCTGAACACATTTTATTGTATACGGACATCAATTTGAATAATATCTGATAAAACCCCTCTTTTTGATGCGTGGTGTTTTGATTGTATTCTTGAAAAGTGGTCTTGAGAATTTTTATCAAATGGAAGATAAAATAATTCACAATACGATTTTGCTTTTACGTTCTCTTCATTGATTATGATAATCTGTATAATTAACGCATCGAAACATCATTCTTATCGATTAACATCTTTTATGATTTTCTTTTTTTAATTTACATTAAGTAACTTATTTATACTTTAATTACTATGTGTAATTTAACTTGCAGAACATGCAAGGGGGTAACAAAAATGAGCTTCAAAGACAAAATGGCAGAAATGAAACAGAACAGCGCAAAAAAGAAAGCAGAGAAGGCGAAGGTAAAAGCAGAGAAAAATGCAAAGAACTGAACTTTTTTTTGTATTCATCATTTTCTTTTTCCATGCCGTCATCCGGACAGCATGGAAATTTAATTAAAATCAATTCATCGATTCCAATTTTATAAGAATATTCTCACGATATATCCTGTTAAATCTAAATATCTCCTTGTTTGGATCGCTATCATTCATTTTTATTTTCATGAATGGATATAGACCCACAGCAAACGATATCTGATATAAGATGAAATCAACGGCAGTATCATCATCGATGCCGGGAATAAGACGTTTTGTTAATTCTTTAAGTATCTCAATATATTTTTTTATGATACTTTCTGGTCCGCTGTTATATTCAGCAGAAATCATCTTTTCAATGGACGAAGAATGAAGTGACAAAACATCCATGACTCTCTTGTTCTTCATCATGACATCGGTCCATAATGCAGCGACCTCTTCTTTCGTATATTCTACAGAAGGATTAAAATTATCTAAAAGATCATCACATAGGCGACTAAAATCTCTAAGAAGTATTTCTACAAGAATCTCATCCTTTGTTTTGAAGTATTTATATATCGCGGGACGCGTGATATTCAATCTTTTTGATATTTCTTCGAAAGTCAAACCGGGATAACGTAATTTGTCATACAATTCTACGGACACGTCAAGTATATCTGAAAATCTCTTTTCTTTATTCTCTTTGCTGCGTGCCCGCTTGAATTTCAGGTCCATAATTACGCTCCACGATGTGTTTTGCTATAATAAATGTTTACACTGTGTAAATTAAGTTATCGTTATGTACGTTGATATGTCAACGGTTAAATATGTTGTTGATATGTCAACTGGTATGAATATAGGGCTGCATGATATCTTTATACCACACCTGATGAAATCATATATGGATAAAAAGATGAATTCTAAAATAGAATCAATGGGCATTACTGCATCTCAGAGTTTTTTCATAGTTTCAATAGGCAAAAACGAAGGAACGTCTATGAAAGACCTTACTGCAGAGAGGTCTGTTGACAAAGCACTGACCACTCGTGCGGTGAAGCAACTTATGGAGACAGGATTCGTTGACAACATAAGTGAGTATCCTCAGAAATACAAACTTGTGCTTACCGAAAGAGGTCATGAAGCTGAGGTTTTGATATAGAAATCAATGCATGAAATCAGTGATGAATTACTCGGTAGTCTGACTGACGAAGAGGCCATATTACTGAAATCGATAATGAGTAAGATATATACGAAAATAAAGAGTGAACTCGGGGACGATAAAAGTTACCATGAGGCCAAGAAGGATTCAGAATGATACTTAAATACCTCAAAGGAAAGGAATGGGGCATCATAGTTGCATGTGTCGTCCTGATCGGACTGCAAGTCTATCTTGACCTGGAGATCCCTGGGTACATGTCTGCTATAACTAACATAATATCCACACACGGAACATCGGATATGGTTATGGCTGAGGGTTGGGGCATGATCGCATGCGCACTCGGAAGCCTTGTGTCATCCATCATCGTAGGTTATATGGCCACGTGGGTAGCAACATCATTATCAAAACGTCTTCGTGAATTGCAATTTGATAAAGTAGAATCATTTTCTATGGAGGAGATAAATAAATTCTCCACTGCAAGTTTGATCACGCGTTCTACAAATGACATAACACAGATACAAACGGCACTTGCTATGGGTCTTCAGATTACCATAAAGGCACCTATCTTGGCTGTTTGGGCAATAATAAAGATTTCGGGAAAAAGTTGGCAGTGGACAGCAGCAACATCTGTTGCTGTATTCGTGCTGATCTTGATAATCGGTCTATTGATGTTCTTTGTCACTTCGCGTTATAAGAAGATACAGTGGCTGACAGATAATCTCAATCGTACAACAAGAGAAAATCTTACGGGAATCCGTGTTATACGCGCATACAATGCTGAAGGATATCAGGAAAATAGATTCGATCAAGCTAATGAAGACCTGACGGCGAATAATCTATTCACAACTCGTGCAATGTCCGTGATGATGCCGTCAATGACGACAATAATGAGTCTCCTATCTTTATCTGTTTATTGGATAGGGGCAATATTAATATCATCTGCTGGTACAGCTTCTCAATTGACATTGTTCTCAGATATGGTTGTGTTCTCTGCATACGCCATGCAGATAGTCATGGCGTTCATGATGCTGATAATCTTATTCATGATACTTCCGCGTGCAACGGTAGCTGCAAGACGTGTGGAAGAAGTCATAAACACAGAATCCACGATCCTTGATGGAACCGTTACAACTGCACCCAATAATGAAGTAGGAGAAATATCATTCAAAAATGTCGGATTCAAATATCCAGGCGCATCGGATTATGTTCTCAAGGATGTGAGTTTCGATGTTCACAAAGGAGAGACGGTCGCATTCATAGGTTCCACAGGAAGCGGTAAGAGCACACTTGTGAATCTAGTACCACGTTTTTATGACGTCACTGAAGGACAGATAACCATCGATGGCGTGGACATACGTGAATACACTCAAGATGCACTTCACAGTAAAATGGGATATGTTCCGCAAAAAGCCGTGATATTCGCAGGTACGGTATCATCCAACGTCACATATGGAAGTAAATTCGATACCGAAGAAGATATCCGTAAAGCCATATCAATAGCACAGAGTACTGATTTCGTTGAGAAGATGGAAGGAAAGTACAATAGTCTGATATCGCAGGGTGGTACAAATGTATCAGGAGGACAGAAACAGCGTATTTCCATAGCACGTGCAGTATGCAGGAGACCAGAGATCTACATTTTTGATGATTCGTTTTCTGCGTTGGATTACAAGACAGACCACATGCTCAGGAATGCTCTCAAGAAAGAGACTGGAGGTACTACAAGTTTGATCGTAGCACAAAGGATCGGTACCATAATGGATGCTGATAAGATCGTTGTTATCGATGAGGGACGTATCGTAGGTATCGGTAAACACAAAGAATTGTTGAAGACATGCCCCGTATATTATGAGATAGCCAGTTCGCAACTCTCAGAAGAGGAGTTGAGTGTATGAGCGATGATAACGGTGAAAGAAGAAACGTTCTTCCCGGTAGAGGCCCTGGTCACGGTCTAGGAGCGCCTGTAGAAAAGGCCAAGAATTTCAAGATCGCATGGAAGAAACTATTCGTATACATGAAATCCTACAAAGTGATCTTCATAGGAGCGGTCATACTGGCAGCAATAGGAACGATGCTGACACTTGTAGGACCTAATAAACTCAGTGATATTACCAATATTATTGAAGAAGGTATTATTTCAGGTACTACGGATCTCGGCGCAATAAGCGCAATAGGTGTGTTCCTTATCATTATCTACGGAATAAGTGCTATACTTTCGTTCTTACAAGGATATATTCTTGCTACAGTGTCGCAAAGAACAGCAAGGAATCTACGTGATGATATTTCAAAGAAAATCAATCGTCTTCCACTCAAATACTTTGACAGTTCTAGCACAGGAGATGTGCTGAGTCGTGTGACCAATGATGCTGATACCATCGGTCAGTCGATGAATCAGAGCATAAGCACTCTGGTTACAGCAATAACTCTTCTCGTCGGTTCATTGATAATGATGACTGTGACCAACCTCACCATGATGGCCACTGTAGTCTTGTCAACATTGGTAGGATTCGGACTGATGTTCTTTATAATGGGCAGATCTCAGAAATACTTTGCAATCCAACAGAAGAACCTCGGTGCAATGAATGGTCATGTGGAAGAGATATATTCCGGCCACAACATTGTAAAGGTATACAACGGAGAAAAGCAGGCAAAGGAAAAGTTCGATGCAATCAATGATAATCTGTTCAAAAGCGGATTCAAATCACAATTCCTTTCTGGACTGATGATGCCTCTTATGAATTTCATAGGCAACATAGGATATGTCGCAGTATGTATCGTAGGTGCGATATTGGTTTTGAACGGCGCGATATCATTCGGCATAATCGTGGCATTCATGATATACGTACGTCTGTTCACACAGCCTCTTTCGCAGATTGCACAGGCTGTCACAGGTATGCAGTCCGTAGCAGCAGCTACAGAACGTGTGTTTGAATTCCTGGAAGAACCCGAACTCAACGATGAAAGCGAGAAGAAAACCGTTCTTAAAAATGTCAAGGGAGATGTGGAATTCCGGGAGATTCATTTCGGTTATTCGCCTGATAAAGAGGTCATTCACGGCTTCTCAGCCAACATAAAGGCAGGACAGAAGATAGCCATCGTCGGACCAACCGGCGCTGGCAAAACCACGTTGGTGAACCTTCTAATGCGTTTTTATGAGGTAAACAGCGGAGATATCCTGATAGACGGAGTATCTACAAAAGAACTCACACGTGAGAACGTTCACGATTTGTTCTGTATGGTATTGCAAGATACATGGATATTTGATGGAACAATTCGTGATAATATCATCTACTGCAAAGAGGGGATCACAGAAGAACAGGTCGAAGCAGTAGCTAAATCCGTAGGTATCCATCATTTTATAATGACCCTTCCAGACGGTTACGATACTGTCCTGAGCGACAAGACAACCTTATCTGCAGGACAAAAACAGCAGATAACCATCGCACGTGCAATGATCGAGAATGCACCGCTTTTGATATTAGATGAAGCTACAAGTTCCGTTGATACAAGGACGGAGAAACACATTCAAGAAGCTATGGACAAGCTCACCGAAGGACGTACATCGTTCGTGATAGCTCATCGTCTTTCAACGATCAAGAATGCGAATCTTATTCTTGTTATGAGAAATGGAAGCATCATCGAGAGCGGCACTCACGAACAGCTTCTTGCGGACGGCGGTTTCTATTGCAATCTGTACAACAGTCAATTCGAGGAAGCCGAAATGGATTGAGAACAATATCGCCATATCTTGAAAGAGATTTTCTTCAAGGTATGGCTTTATTAAATATCTTATAATCGATATTAGAAGGATTAAAAATGACGAAATATGTTTGTCCAGTTTGCGGTTTCATTTATGATGAGACAATAGGGATTCCCTCAGATGGAATTGCGCCCGACACTAAATGGGAAGATCTACCTGAAGATTGGGTGTGTCCTATATGCGGAGAACCGAAAAAGAACTTCATCGAGATGAAAGAAGAATAATTGTTCACAATAAAATCAATGTCTTTATGAAAGCGAGTCAATAGTTATATCGGCAAAACATTATGTGGGCAATATGAACGTACCGTTCACACCTCATGAATATCATAACAGGGATAGCTATGGAGCCATCATTCCTGGAATGATACTTTTAGGAATGTT
>JALNYB010000041.1 GCA_023230065.1 Candidatus Methanomethylophilaceae archaeon | reverse complement strand
TGTAAAGAACGGAAGGATGATAACCCCGCGTGGATACAACATAGAAAAAATCTCCAAGGACTGATATAATGAACGGAATCCTATACGGAGTTGGGATAGGTCCCGGAGATCCAGAACTTATAACTCTTAAAGCAAAGAAGATAATCGAAAACTGCGAAGTACTGGTCGCTCCTATAAAGAAAATCGGAGAGAAAAGCACAGCATTTGAGATCATCAAACCTGTAGTAAACATTGAAGGAAAGAAGATCCTTGAAGTCGTCTTCACAATGTCCGGTGATGATCCCGAATACATGGCCTGCGGAAAGGTCGCCGGAGATATAATCGCTGAAGAGCTGAAACATGGAAAGAATGTTGCGATGATCACGCTCGGAGATGTCTCCATCTATAGTACATTCATGTATCTTCAAAGGTACATCCACAGCATCGGATTCAAGACCGAGATAATTCCAGGAATACCTTCATTCTGCAGCGGAGCCGCTTTGGCGGGCCTTCCCCTTACATTGGGTAACGAAGGACTTGCTATTGTTCCCGCAAACAAGAATGAACCTCTTGTTGATGAGGCATTGGACAAATTCGACAACATGGTCTTCATGAAGGTCGGTAACAATGTTAAGAATATCTCCGATAAGATGGCAGAGAGAGGCATCGATCAGAACTGTGCCACGATCATAAGCAATGTGGGCATGAAAAATCAATACATCGGACCTATAGATCTTTCGAGAGAGTATGGTTACTTTACGACCATGATCGTGAAGAAAAATCTGAAGTGATATCTTTTGAAAACTTTGAAGCTGGCTCTGGTCTGTATGCAATCGTCTGTAGGAGATATAGACGGAAATCTGAAAAAAATGATCGCATTCATCGAACAGGCCGCCGAAGAGAAGGCAGATATCGTATGTTTCCCCGAAATGTCTCTAACAGGATATTCATCTAAATACGGTCCAGAGAACATCCTTTCTCATGATGACCCCCGCATCATAACAATAAAGGATCTCGCTTCGACTAAGCATATCAACATCATATTCGGTTTCATGGAGAAAAACGATACAGATATGCCATATCTGACACAGTTGACCGTATGTCCCGACGGAACTTCTATGAAGTATCGCAAAACACACTTGGGAACAAGAGAGGACGGACACTTCACAGAAGGGAATTCCATAGATGTCCTCAAAACAGAAAAAGCTGTCATCGGTGTCGCATTATGTTGGGAAGCACATATTCCGGACATATTCACAGTTCTCAGGAGAAAGGGTGCAGAATTGATATTCATACCTCATGCATCTAATCTTGGAGGCATGAGAAGGAAAGAAACATGGCTGAGATACCTTCCTGCCAGAGCTTGGGATAACGATATGTATATTGTCGCATGCAATGCAATAGGAGATAATATGCAGGGATCTAAATTCGGAGGCGGATCTATTGTCCTTAACAGAAAGGGTATTACTATCTTCGAAAATTTTAATGAGATCGAATCTATGAACATAATGGAATTAGAAGGGTTCGATCATGATGATGGAATGTCCGGCAACATGTGCGATATAAAATTCTTCCAAAGAAGACGCCCTGAATTATATTGATGTGGGGCATTACAACGAGTTTAAGTATCATTCCTATTTTATATTTCCACAATAATCTCCGCTCTATGCCAAAGATAGCAATAATCGGCGGAACCGGAATATACAATCCTGATTCCTTCGAAATTATCAAGACAATTTTCCCCGATACACCTTACGGAAAACCTTCCGATGAGATTCTTATCGGAAAGATCGCAAACGTTGAGGTCGCATTCCTCTTCCGTCACGGAAAAAATCACCAACACCCGCCGTCAAGTGTTCCTTACAGGGCAAACATGTGGGCACTAAAAGAACTAGGTGTTGAATATGTCATCTCAGCTTGCGCCGTCGGTTCATTAAAACTCGACTACAAACCTGGAGAACTTGTCATCGCCGATCAATTCATAGACTTCACAAAATGTAGAGACTACACATATTTCATGGACAAAACAGTTCATATAGCGATTCCAGATCCATTCTGTACTTATCTAAACAATATCTTTGCAAACACCGCCAAAGACATGGGAATCCCTTACCATTTAGGTGGAACATATCTCTGTATCGAAGGCCCCAGGTTCTCTACTAGAGCGGAAAGCCACATGTTCAGACAGTTCGCTGATATCATCGGAATGACCGTCGTACCTGAAGCTCAACTCGCAAGAGAACTCGGAATGTGCTACTGCAGTCTGGCCACCGTAACAGATTACGACATGTGGAATGATGAACCGGTTAGCATCGACATGGTCATCAAGACCATGAACGAGTGTCTCGAAAAAGTTCTGAAACTCCTCGAACTCGGACTTCCGAAGATCAAGAAATCAGATTGTGATTGTATCGAAGCCGCAAAAGGCTGCGGTTCAATTTAAATTCTTTATCTCGGGATTACCTCCTGAGACCTTTACTTTTTTATGATTCATATATGAAATTATATGAATTTTATATGAAAATATCAAAAATTTATCAATTTATGACTACTATATAGAAATTTCTAAAAATCAACAAAAGACCTATAGAACAAAAAATCTTTGAAAAAGAATTTTGATTAATACAAACTTTAACCAATAGTTAAAAACCGTTAACAACAATCGCGGTCTCATGAGGATCGTCATAAAAGGCACCGTTCAGGGTGTCGGCTTCCGTCCCGCAGTATATCGCACTGCCGTATCCCTAGGACTTTTCGGAAGAGTTTGGAATGACGGTTCCGATGTTATAATCGATATAAACAATGGAGAAGATTTTCTTAAAGAATTCGAGAAAAATATACCTCCTCTTGCAAATATAGAATCCGTTGAGAAGATAGAATACCGTTTGAACGATGATATAAAAGATTTCTCGATAATCCCTTCGCAGAAGAATTCCAACGGCATATCCATACCGACAGATACATCAATATGTGCCAGCTGCCTATCTGATATTAAATCCAAAGGCAGACGCGGGAACTATGCCTTCACATCATGCACGGATTGCGGGCCCCGTTTCACACTTCTATCCGGACTCCCGTATGATAGAGACCTCACATCAATGAAGCAATTCCCAATATGCCAAAAATGCGGTATGGAATTCAAGGATCCTAAAGACAGAAGATTCCATCACCAAACGATCTGCTGCCCAGAATGCGGACCCTCTTACTACCTTATCGACAAAGAAGGGAAAAAGATCGAAGGGGACCCCATCGTAACATTTTCCAGAATGTTGGAGAAAGGAAGAATCGGTGTTGCGAAAAGCTGGGGCGGAATGCATATCTGCTGCACTCTTGACAATATATGCCACATGAGAGAATGGTACAGAAGAGAACAGAAACCATTCGCAATAATGGTAAAAGACATAGAAACCGTGAAAAAATATGGTTCACCCACTAAGGAAGAGATCGAACAGCTCACTTCTCCCCACAAACCTATCGTACTAATCGAGAAAAAAGAATCCGAATTGACCGAACTAATTTCACCTGGATTGAATAACATCGGAATATTCCTTCCCTACACCGGGATGCAACATATCCTATTCGATTGTCTGAAAAATGATGCACTCATAATGACATCCGCAAACATTCCCGGAGAGCCCATGATACTCGATGACGAGGCCGTAATGGAACTGGGGGCAGACATGTATCTCTTGCATACACAATCTATCCTGAACAGGGCTGATGACAGTGTTATGAAGATGTTCGAAGACAATACATACTTCATCAGAAAATCAAGGGGGCATATCCCATCATATCTTACGACAAAATACAAAGGATCTGCCGTAGCAGTAGGAGCACAAGAAAATCTTGCAGGTGCGATCGCAAAGAACGGAAGGATCTATCCTACACAGCATATAGGAAACGCTGAAGGTATAGGTGTTGTAGAATATCTCGAAAAAGCGATAAGATTCCAGATGTCTCTTGTAGACTGCAGGCCTCAGGCGATTGCAATGGACCTCCATCCATACTATATAAACCGCAAATTCGCAAAAAAGTTAGCAAATGAATATGATTCACAATTAATCGAGGTGCAACATCATTGGGCTCATGCAGCATCTCTTATTGCTGAAAATAATCTTGATGACGTAGTCGCACTAACTCTTGACGGAACAGGTCATGGAAATGATGGCAACGCGTGGGGTGGAGAAGTACTCAGTGCAGATCTAACATCATACAAAAGACTGGCACATTTAGAATATATTCCACTTCTGGGATCTGAGAAAGCACTATATGATCTGAAGAGACTGAAATTTGCAGTCGATTCCATGAACGGAACAGAGAATACAGAATTCAACGACAGAGATGCAGCAGTCCTTAACAAACTGATGAACACAAGTGTGAAATGCTCTTCCATGGGAAGACTTCTTGATACCCTTTCATACACTCTCGGCGTATGCACGCATCGTACTTATGACGGTGAACCTGCAATGAAACTTGAAACACTATTGAATAACGGAAAACTTATTCCTGGATTCGAAACCGAAACAATAAATGGTGTGATAAAGACCACCAATTTGTTCTCGCGCATCACACCCAATATGAAACCTGCCGATGTTGCATATTCCGTCGTATACAACGTGATGAAGGAATTGACCAGGAATGCGATTGATTATGCAGATTCCAAAGGTATAGACAATATTGGCATCACCGGCGGAGTATCGTACAATATTCCAATCTGCAAAATGTTCAAAGAACTGACTTCTGGCAGTGGACATGGCTATATATTCCACAACAACGTTCCCAATGGTGATGGCGGAATATCAACAGGACAGATTGCCATCGCACTGAAGATGATCGAATGAATACGCTTTTCGTACTTTTAGATGGGATGGAAGATGACCCCAATCCTCATTTGAACGGTAAAAAACCATACGAAGTGGCAAAAATGCCATTCCTATACTCGAAAGCAAAACATAAGATGTACACAACAGGACGTGGATACACCCAACTTTACCTTAACGAATTCTTCACCGGATATCCTCCCGACACTTCAAGAGCGGCATTAGAGGCACAGGGTTTCGGCCTTGACATGAAGAATGGCCGTACCGCTTACCGTCTTAGTCCCGCTTATATCAACAATGGAATGATCCATTGGGCGTACGGCATGAATGATGCAGATGTAGAGAACATCGTTATCAGCATGAAGAAACATCTTCATCTTCTGGATAAATACGATCCCGATATCAGATTCTTCACAAGCGGCAGAGCCGTACTCACTATACAGTGTGATAATTCTGTAGATTATCCCGCCCCTCCTGTAGATGCCCCTTACAAAGAGGTTCCAGGAGAACTCAAGACCGTTTTCGATAATATCGCAAAAGACATGAACGGACTTACCTACAATCCATGGGGTGTCGGAAAATTAGGAAAACAATATCCTCCTTTTCCCTGCATAGAGAACATGACCGCCGTATCCGATAGCCCTACAGCACTAGGTGTTGCAGCGGCGTTAGGTCACAAAACATATCTTATCAATAACGTTGATGAAAGATTCCCTGTCGCCAAAGAAGCATTGAAACACGGCCATGTATTCCTTCATATCGATGAAGTTGACGAATACAGTCATGAGAAGGATCACAACAAGAAAATAAAGATCCTTGAACACACCGATGAATTGATGTCGGAATATTTCTCAGATGAAGATAACATAGTTTACTTCGTTGACCACGGAACATCCTGTGTCACCGGAGAACACATATTAATGACAGTCCCCTTCTGGACCAGTATAGAGACTGATATGAAAGATGGGGATATGATCCCGCTCGATCAGATAGTAAAAAGGATTCTAAAACAAAACTAAGGTGAACAAATGTCAAAAAACTTCGAATTACCGCCATCACTGAGTATTAACGGCAATGAAAAGATCGCAAAGGATATCTTATCCAGGATCTGGGGAAAACAAGGCATGTTCACCTGTACTGTCGCTAACACGCTCACATCTACTATCCCAGGTCTTTCTGATGCTGGTGATACACCTGAACTTACAATGTTCACTCCCGCAGCAGATGCAGAATTGTTGGTCTTGGGAAAGACCGTTTGTATGAAGGGCATTCCTATAAATCCAGGAGGAATCCCTACGCCTGCAACACTGACGCAAGCGGCACTTGAACTATCTAAGATACCTTATCTGATTGTCAACGGCGGATGCAAGGTCATCCCGAACATCCCCTGTATAGAAGTTGGCGGAGAATACGGAGAAAAGGTCACCACCGGACATGCCGTGAAACATGTAAAAGAGGTCTTCGAAAAAGGAAAGATCTTCGGAGAATTACTTGCAAAAAGTTACGATTTTATCGTCATCAGCGAAAGTTGTGCAGGCGGAACAACAACCGCTCTTGCCGTCCTTATGGCGATGGGCGTTGTTAAGGAAAATCTCGTAAGCAGCAGTTCACCTAACAATCCAAAGGAATTGAAAACTAATACTGTCCTCGAAGGATTGAAAGCGGCAGGTATAAACATAGGAGATCTCAAAGACGATCCTCTGAAAGCAATAGAATGTGTCGGCGACCCCATGATACCCGTGAACGCAGGTATCTTGATAGGAGCCGCAAAACATATACCGGTTATCGTAGGCGGAGGAACTCAAATGGCGGCTGTGATCGCGGCTGCTGTTATATTGGATCCTTCCGTTATCGGAAATATCTTCCAGGGAACAACCAGATGGCTACTTAATGATCCAAATTCCAATATGATAAAGATCATGGATTCAATTTCTCCTGATATACCTATAATCAATGTGAACATGGATTACAGTTCAAGCCCTTACGAAGGACTTCAGGCCTATGAATGGGGATATATCAAAGAAGGAGTGGGATGCGGAGGAGCTTCTGTTGCAGCTATCATCGAAAGTGAAGGAAAGATCACATGTGATGACCTCCTCGAAAGAGTTCACAAGATCTACAAAAATATAATGAACTTCGATTGAGTAAAACATCATAATATTCCTTTTTATATCCTTTAAAAAGAATTTATTAGTGCTGTATAGCATCTGGTCTACTCTTCGATATAAAGACAGCCTACTCAATTTATAGCTAAATACCTTATAATTTACATTATTAGTATCTATATGATAATTCAGTCACTTTGTAATAAATTATGGTGTCACGGCTCACTTGAAAATCCTTGACATTGTTACGTGTAAATTTTATCTCGGAAACAACTGCTTTCATTCCTTCAGGCGCATTTATGGTCGACCCTACAGGATTTTTACTCTTTTTCGCAGGAACTCCAGAACGTGTCTCATCGGATAATTCTGCAGCTACCAATTTACCTTCACGATAGAAGATGATACCTTCCGGAACACCGTCGAATATTGTTATACCAATAACTGATATCTCAAATTCAGACAGGACTTCTGTAACTGCATTTACTATCATTATGAATAGATGCCGATACGATTATAAAACAATTCAGATGAACATGTCCTTCGCGAGTTTCAACTCTTTTTGAGTATTTACATTTACAGCGAATTCCGGACACTCCGTATGATAGTATGATTCTTGAAGATATTCTCCATTCAAGGTCCTGTTCCTGCTCATTATGGATATTCCTGAAACAACCCATTGATGACCGTATCTATCAACAGTGTACGAAGGCGTTATCCCCAAGCTTTTAACTGTACTGCATTTTACCAGTGCAATGAGGGATTCCATGTTATTAGGATCGAAAGAATCGATGAATATATTCACCTCATTCGTAGAGATAAGAGGAAGATCAGAAGGGCACACGAGAACATATTCCCCTTCCATTTTCTTGAATGATTCGTGAAGGTCATCCATGAAACTCTCACCTGATGTCCTTATTGTCTCGACACCGTACTCCATAAGACACCTTTCAGTCTCGATGGTATGATCGCTTACGGAGACTAGGACCTTATCAATGTACTTGGAAGCCATGAGTGCATCTACCACACGCACGACCGCAGGCTTTCCGCCGATGATCTGCATGGGCTTCTCAATACCGCATTCTCCCATACGGGATCCTTTTCCTCCTGCATTGATAAGTGCTTGCATTATATCGTTCCGCAAATTATGAGTGAGAACACAACGATCACGGCACGCGCGATCTCGTTTGTTGCCCCCAATATATCTCCATTAACATATCCGAATGTCTTATTGGCTGTCCTTGCCATGAACATACCTACTATCAGTGACAATGCAATCGCAACTAATATTGCAACACTGATGATCGACATTGCGTGTAAAGTAAAATAATTGATATCTTCGAATAAATAGACCAATCCACTGCTTATAGATAGTGCGATGAATGCTAGCATCAGAGTGAATATGACCGACATCACCATTGAATCAGAAGTGGTATTGCGGACCTGATCTGCTGCCATACCGTTACCGGGTTCTCCGAAATATGCCGCGGATACCATTGCATTTTTCACAATGACCTCTATAGGCCATATAAGAACAACGAGCATCCAACCCATCTCTGTTAGTCCCGCGAACGAGATAAGTGTAACAATAAATGCAACACCAAATCCCCCAGCACCTATATTGGTGTCTTTCAAGGCCCTAATATGTTTTTCCCTGTCGCCTGTAGCGATCATTCCGTCACCGAAATCGGTCAGACCGTCGAAATGAAGGAATTTGGTAATAATGAATATTGTTGCAAGAACAAGTGCCGCCCCTAACAGAGA
Source organism: Candidatus Methanomethylophilaceae archaeon (assembly GCA_023230065.1). Classification (GTDB taxonomy): domain Archaea; phylum Thermoplasmatota; class Thermoplasmata; order Methanomassiliicoccales; family Methanomethylophilaceae; genus JALNYB01. Next base: position 2,044 of record JALNYB010000041.1, on the reverse strand, counting down.
AGTGCATCCCAATTCAAACAGTATCAAAGCAAAGATCGCAACTATGAAACCGATAATGAAACCTATAATAGGAACAAGATAAAACTTCTTCTCCATGGTCTTGATTTCACGTTCTCCGACATTCAAGCGGAATATCGTGAAGAACGAAAGCATTCCCTTTATTGCATCTGATACACTACCAGACGAAAGATTGGATGTCTTCCTTTCCTTTTTTGGTACTTTCTTGTCATCAGAAAGCTCCTCTCTGTAAGATTCCTGCGCCGACTCGGTATTCTTCTCTTCAGCTATTTCATCTTTCAGAGGTTTTCCGGAAGCCACAACAGTAGGTGTACCCTCAGGTATAGACGGCAGTATGTCTTCGCCGAAATAATCAGATTGATGATCGTCAGACATCATTATCGAGTCTGGTAAGGAAACAGACAATATAATACCTCTTACAACCATGCAAAAAGAAAAATTCAGGTAAGACCCAGTCCCATAACATCACAGTGATTTACTGAATCTCGCTGTCGAACAAATCCGTATATATTGCAGACATTATCCCGCCAACCAATCCGCATACCATATCATCAAGGAATGGTCCCAACTTACCGATGATGCCAGGCTTGTGTCTGTCAAAACGATGGAACTCAAAGATCCCTCTTGTACCTGAAATATATTGAGCGATCTGCATTCCGATTATCTCGTCTGCTATCAGATGTATGGGATCTTCAGAGAACATGCCTCTTGGCATGGCACATATACAATCCTTGATACCCAGATCCTCCAATGCGATAGCACCCTGGACCAATGACGATATATTGATATCTTCACAAAGGACACTCAATTTCCTATCGAATCTTGAACGCATATCCTTGATATCCCACGCCGGATTTGGAAGATAGATCTCCATCGCTGCGTTCCACATCTCATCCTTTGTTATTCCAATCTCATCCAATCTGTCAACGAATGTTCCCATTGCAGGAAGATCCCCGCGCTTCACGAGATTGGAGATGACGGCTGCTTTTACAGACCTTGCCATGGAGATCCCCAACGGGACTCCTGTCCCTGCGTATTCCACTCTGTTCTCCCCGATCGGAGAAACGATGGCGATCGCGTCTGAAGTTGTTCCAGTCTCCTTGTATCCTAAAGTAGCCAGAGCAGCAGTTTTTGCCTCTATCATAGGCATGAATATATTGACTTTTGCAACATCTGTGAGAGGCACAGGAGATACACCGATGATATTTATCGTTCCACCTACAAGAATCCTATATCTTTCCTGCGAGAGCTTAAAACGTTCTTCCCAATGTTCTAAGAGCTCCCCTGCAATGACCTGATTACTCAGTCCTGCAGTAACTGCAGCATATGTGATGCAACCTTCATGTTCGGATTCGATTCCAGTGAATACATATTTCACTTCAGCCGCAGTCATGAAACCCACAGAATTCATCGGAAGTTCCAGCATATTCCTTACTGTGACTATATCTCCTAATGGATCATCTGATCTGTAACCATGAGAAACCTGTGTTATGAATAACGTATCTGTTATTATGTGTCCTCCATTTAGGACCGCACTGCTAAGAACCTCCATCTTTTCTGTAAGATAGATGACAGCTGTAGCCAATCCTCCATGCTCGAATATCTTGGTGTCTCTTACATATTTCATATTAATCCTCCAAACAGACCACGAATCAGATCCTCGGCGAATATTTCAACATGTATCCCTATGAATACGAATAATGGTATTGTGACTATTATCATGAATAATATCGATGTCAATTCAACAAGATGATAACATCTTGTGACGTCATCTATGGTCGGCATGGGACTGCCAACTCCCATGATGTAGACATCTTTCTTTTCCATAGATATGCCCAATGCGGCGGCGACGGCTGTCATCGGCCATCCGCTGTTAGGGCTCGGCGTCATGGCGTGATCCCTTCTTGCCGCCTCGATTATACCCGGATGGGGGGGCATGCGCATCAATTTTGCTGCCAACCAGACAAAAACCGGCGATACTCTTGATGTTATGAAACCCAGAACATCATCGAACTTTGCGGGGAAG
>JALNYB010000040.1 GCA_023230065.1 Candidatus Methanomethylophilaceae archaeon | reverse complement strand
GTATGCGGAGTTACTTTTTGGTGCACACGCAACATACGTTGCAGCCTGTGCTAATATTATTTGGGATTCAGGCATACCGATACGTTCGACAGCTTGTGCTGCAGCGGTGGCAACTACAAGTGCTTCAGGGTCCGCATTAGAGACATCTTCTGCTGCACAGATTATTATTCTTCTGGAAATAAATTTAACATCCTCTCCGGCATATAGCATCCGAGCCAGGTAATATACGGTGGCATCAGGGTCTGAACCACGCATGCTTTTGATGAATGCTGATACAGTATCGTAGTGATTATCACCGTCTTTATCATATCCTAAAACCCTCTTTTGGATGCATGATGATGCTACATCGAGGTCTATATGTATACAGCCGTCTGCAGAACGATCCGTGGTTAATGCTCCGAGTTCTACAGCATTAAGTGCCGATCTGGCATCTCCGTTAGCCATATTTGCAAGGAATTCTACAGCATTTTCATCGATATCGACATTCATATTTCCAAGTCCTTTTTCTTTATCATTGATGGCTCTTTTGATAAGGGTTGAAATATTTTTTTCGGATAATGGTTTTAATTCGAATATTATAGAACGTGAGATCAATGCACGGTTCACTTCGAAATATGGATTCTCAGTTGTGGCTCCGATGAGGATGATGGTGCCATCTTCAACGAATGGCAGGAGATAATCTTGTTGACTTTTGTTGAAACGGTGTATCTCATCTATGAAAAGTATGGTCCTTTTTCTCTGCATTCCTAGAAGGTCTTTGGCGTGTAAGACAGCTTCTTCCATGTCTTTCTTGCCGGCGCTAGTTGCATTTATATGTTGAAAGTTTGCGTGTGTGGTGTTTGCTATCACTTGTGCAAGAGTTGTTTTTCCTGTTCCGGGAGGGCCATAGAATATCAGCGAGCTTATATTATCTGCTTTTATGGCACGGGAAAGAAGTTTATCATGTCCTAATATGTGCTCTTGTCCCACCACTTCATCGAGGGTGGTCGGTCTGATCCTGTTTGCCAGCGGTGCTTCTTTGCCAAGAACGTCCTTCCTGGTGTATTCGAACAAATCCATTGAATGACAGAGTCTTCAGAACATATTAAAGGCTCTCTCTCAAGAACTATATCGATTTAATGTATTTTTATATAAATTTTCGGAGGACCACATTTTTATCTATATAGCGATACACCGTCTATGTCCAATAAAGAGAATTTACTTTTTACGGCAGATCATCTCTGGTTAAAACCTCTAGGCAATGAATATACATTAGGCGTGACGGAAGAAGGCGCAGATGAATTGGGCATGGTGGTCTTTGTAGAGCTACCTCAGATAGGTACTGAATTGAAAGTGAATGATAATGCCGGAAGTCTCGAGAGTGTTAAGACTGTGACTCCAATATTATCTCCGATAAGCGGTACGATTATTGCAGTTAACAATGCTTTGGAAGACGATCCGCAATTTGTGAATAAAGCATCTTATGGTCTTGGTTGGATAATGAAAATAAAAGCTTCAGAACCATTTGAATCCAGAGAATTTATCAGTCGCGATGAGTATAAATCATTATTAAAAGGATAAGAATCCTGCTAGTGTTGGTGGTGTAAGTAGTTTTAATGAATGCGGAGAGATCTGTTATCGCAGATTTCATCATCATAGTACCCAATGCTACTTTTTTAGAGGTGTCGTTGCTGCGTTATATGATATATGCTTTTCTTTTTGCTTATCTTATTTTCTCGGGCATACATCTTATTGGTGTTACTGCTTAAAACATATAATTATTGTTAATCATTTAACCACTGTTAATTTAAATTCAGGATTTACATATAAATTATATTATGGTGAATATATATGTACATCAACGCCATAAAATGGTTATATATAGACGCAATAGCTTTCATTTACAGGAAGCGGTGTTAGATGAAAATGAATGGTTATCAGATGGAAACGATATTGCGCATCCTTTCCGATCTCAAACAGAGAAGCCCATTTTACAGCAAGGTTTACAAAGATATTGATCTGACAAAGATTAAGACACAGGAAGATTTTGAAAAATTGCCTTATACTGATAAAGCGGATCTGCGCGAAGCATATCCACTGGGCCTTGCAGCAGTTTCTGAGAAAGATATTGTTAGAATACATTCATCATCGGGAACAACAGGCACTCCGGTCATCATACCATATACTGCCAAGGATATAGAAGACTGGGCAATCATGTTCGAGCGGTGTTACAGGCTGGCGGGCATCACAGATAAGGACAGAATACAGATAACTCCGGGTTATGGTCTGTGGACTGCCGGAATAGGATTTCAAGCTGGAGTTGAGAGGCTTGGAGCAATGGCAATTCCTATGGGCCCAGGAAACACCGATAAACAACTAAAGATGGCCATAGATCTCGGAAGCACAGTACTGTGTGCTACTTCATCATATGCTTTACTCCTTGCAGAAGAGATAGATAAGCGCGGAATAAAGGACAAGATCAAATTCAAAAAAGGGATCATAGGTTCTGAACGCTGGGGAGATAAGATGCGTAATAGGATCGCTGCTACATTGGGTGTAGAACTTTATGATATCTATGGATTGACAGAGGTCTATGGTCCTGGTATCGGAATAAGTTGCAGCTACAAGAACGGGATCCATATGTGGGATGATTATCTATATTTCGAGATAATAGATCCGAAGACAGGAAAGGTTCTTCCCGATGGAGAGGTTGGAGAATTAGTTATCACAACTTTGAGAAAAGAAGGAGCACCGCTGATAAGGTATAGGACACACGACCTCACAAAGATCATAACTGGAGATTGTCCTTGTGGTTCCAGATTCCCTAGGATCGATATAATCACCGGACGTACTGATGATATGATCAAGGTTAAGGGAGTCAATATGTTTCCTGCACAGTTCGAAGAGCTTCTTGCAAAGTTCCCTGAAGCAAGTAGTGAGTATCAAGTGATGATTGATCATCTGGATGGAAAGGACATATTGACTCTGTTCTTTGAGACTGTTGTTCCTGAAGAACAGAGAGCAGTTCTAGAGAAGTCTATATCGGCTGAATTTAAATCGATGATCAATATCACTATTAATTCGAAAGCAGTGAATATCGGAGACCTTCCAAGAAGCGAGAAGAAGACGCCTCGTATCTTCGATAATCGTTATTGAATATGTATGTGTAGCAGTCAATACTGCACATACTTATAATTTATTCAAAATATTATCTGTATTTCTACTTTAAGATAGTAGACTCTTTGGATAATTCTTCGATAAATTTTAATAATTTTGTGAAATTGTTTTTGATTTTATGTACAAGATAAGATAGAATACATGCGTATTTTCAATATGTTACGTATTTTTTTCAATAGTATAAGGTTTATTTTTCAACTTTGTTGGTGTTATATATCAGATTTATAGATATTTAATAAAGTTTTTTATTAGATAATCTGCTTTTTAGAGCAAATCACCTTTTGTTTCCGCCGACCATCACAAGGTATGCAAGAAGGGCTTCGATTTGAATCCTTTCGTTGCTTCCTTCGACGATACGGAATTCGATCTCTCCGGTCTTGTCCATGAGTCTAACCTTTTCAGAGTCAGTTATGCTGAGATCGAAGAATGATGCATGGATCTGACGGATTATGTCCTGTCCCGACAGTCCGAATGTAATCATGATATTGTCAAGCATATCTCTTGCTTGGATGAAATTTCCTGCAAGAGCTGTTTCAAGCATATTCTTTACTGCTTCTGGGTTGGCCATTCCTGTGGTCTGATATACTGTATCTAATGTTATGGTATTACCCACAGAGGCTGCGACTTGTAATGAATTAACAGCACGTCTAAGGTCTCCTCTGGCAACATGTATAAGGCCTTCCAAAGCATCTTCATCTATCTTTACGTTTTCTTTTTGAATGATCATCTTCAGATATTTTTCAACATCTTCTTTTGACAAAGGTGTGAATCTGAATACTGCGCATCTTGATTGAATGGGGTCTATTATCTTAGATGAATAGTTACATGAAAGGATGAAACGGCATATCTTGGAAAATTTTTCCATTGTCCGCCTTAAGGCAGCTTGAGCATCTGAGGTCAGTGCATCTGCTTCATCCATGAATATGATTTTGAAATCTGCGCTCCCCAACGGGGCTGTTCTCGCGAATTCCTTTATTTTTCCTCTTACGACCTCGATACCTCTTTCGTCTGAAGCGTTCAGTTCTATGAAGTTACCTTTCCATTCATCACCGAACATCTCTTTTGCCATAGCGAGAGCGCATGTGGTCTTTCCTGTTCCAGCGGGACCTGTGAAAAGTAGATGAGACATGTTCTTTGCAGATACGTACGCCTTCAGTCTTTCGGTCACATGTTTCTGACCTACAACTTCTTCCAGGTTCTTGGGTCTGTATTTCTCCGTCCAAATCTCATTCATAGGTAACAATCTCCGCTATTAAGTGAACAGTGATAACACTATCCCTAGATAAATAGTTGGAAAAGTACTTACTGTTCGATATGAAAACAGTATTTTCATTATAAATTGTGATTGGCAGGTTAGTATGAAAATTAAAATGATCAGGAATGTATGTTTATCGTACATTCCTGAAGAAATTAAATTGTTTATGAGCCTAAATTGGCTTTCTCAATGGCTGCATCAATCTCTTTCTTTAGGCTAAGAGGCAGACCATTAATGCTTCCCGAAAGGAATCCTTTTACAATCATGCTGACGGCGTCATCTTCCGAGATACCACGTGACATCAGATATTCGATCTGATCTCTGGCGATCTTACCAACGGCTGCTTCGTGCGTCATTTCAACATCTGCAACATGTGCTTCTAGTTCTGGTATGGCTATCGAACTTCCGCCATCATCTATCATGATGCTTCTACACTCAAGATGAGCTTTGGCTCCTGGTGCATTTCCTACAAGACGTCCGCGGGCGATTATCTGTCCACCTTTTACGATGCTTCTCGACATGATCTCCGCACTTGTTTTCTTTGCATTGAGTACTACCATTCCGCCTGTATCAATATTGGATCCTTTGTGTGAAAGGCACATTGTGTTGAATGCAGCTGATGAACCTTCTCCGTTAAGGAGTGCGGCCGGATAGCTTTGGAGCGATCCCACAGGATTGAGAAGAACATAGTTGTTGATAAAATGAGCATCTTTTCCCATTTTTGCCACTGTTCTGGGACGTACACCTGTCTCTGTGTTCCAGTTGTGGATCATGGAGAATTTAAGAGATGCGTTGTCCTTGACGAAAATTTCAGAGACCCCCACGTGCAACGCATCGTTGGCGTGACTACTGGTGGCACATCCGGTGATTATTTCGAGAGATGCCCCCTCGTCTACGATGATTATATTGTGTAGATTCTGAATCGATTTATTTTTATTCAGAAGCATGCAGGTCTGCACGGGGTTCTTTACTGCATATCCTGCCTTGACATGGATGAAATAACCGTCCGAATCTTCAAGATAGGTCTTCGCGGTGTATTTGTCCTTCTGGGGATCTACAGCCGTCCAATAGTAATCTTTTAGCCAGTCGTATTTTTTACGGGCATCGTTGGTGGACATGAGTTCGACACCCTCCTGTTCTTTATTGGAACAGTGGCTCATTCCGTTGTCGATGAATATGATACTACCTGAACGGTTATTCTCATCGGTTGCCATACCAACATCCGTCATACGGTCCTTGTATTCTTTTGCATCTTCAAGGTTTTCGTATTGCTCTGGCTTGTATGTTCCTTCATCGAATCTATCGATGTCGATATCAGAACCATATGCTGCGGTCTTTCCGAGTGCTTTCTTTACATCTTCACCATTCTGCATTTTACACACTCTCCATAACCTTTTTCTCTAATGTCTTTCAGAAGATCCATTGGACGGCCCGAACACAATATCAGTCCGTCTCTCATTATGTAAGCGCAGTCTGCGCCTATGTAATCCAAGATTTGCCCTGTATGGGTGATGACAAGTGAAGCTACGTGTCTTTTCACGGCATTTCCTACTCCGCAAGCCTTAGGGTCGTAAAGAAGGTCGTGTACCTTTGCTCCGATAAGATCGATCGTCTCGAGATCTACTCCAGATTCAGGTTCGTCTAGAAGGACGAATTCTGGTTTTTGTGCTGTAAGTTGAAGCAATTCTGATCTTTTGATCTCTCCTCCAGAGAAACCAACATTAACATCACGTTCTAAGAATCCGTTCAGTTTGAATTTAGCTGCATTTTTTATGGCGCTATCATCGCCTTTTCCTGCGACTTTAACAATGTCTCCGAGTTTGACACCTACTACATTAGGGGGTCTTTGCATCATCATTCCGATACCAAGTTTTGCACGTTGGTCCACAGTCATATTCGTGATGTCCTGACCTTTGAAGGCGATGGTTCCTTTAGTCACCTTACATGTTCCATATCCCATTATAGCAGCGAGCAAGGTAGATTTTCCAGAACCGTTGGGTCCAAATAAAACGCAGGTCTCTCCTTCTTTCACAGTCAGATTGATACCCTTGAGAATCTCCTTTTCTCCCGCTTCTACATGCAGATCTTTGATCTCTAACATGATTTCACCAGTGTTGTTATATGGTATTCCATATAATAAAAGGATTAGGTATTTTTTAATTAAGTATATACTTTAATAGATGTATAATTGACAATTTATATTAACAATTGATAAATAACAGTCTTTTTGGAGGTCTTTTCTAATTATGTTATGTGAAATGTGATTGTAGGCGTTTATGTTAATTGATATATCAGAGAATAAGTTCGTATCGTTTGTTATTGTATTTTTTTTATGTTCAGAGTATTTCGATTAGTTGTAATGTCATATCTCAGACTATATGTGGTGGATATATGACCACGATGTAAACAAAAAAAAAGGTTTTCTTATAAAATCGCAAAGAATATCTTATATCACTCTTTCACTATTCATCTTTATTATGAAAGTATATGATGCCTATAAACTGGCCATAGAAACAGGAATAAAGAGCGATCCCCGTTCCAAAGATGAAATAGATATAGTTCTTAAAGACGCAAAGGAAGAATACAATAATCTTCCAAAGGATATGAGACAATTCTATGATCAAGAAAGACTATGGAATCCATATGCAGATTCACGTCTTATGTGGGGAGAGGAACTCGCCAAAGAGACCGAAGCAGAGAAATTCATGTGGGGTATTGATATCACGACAGGTGAGATTCTTCTTGCTGACAGATTGAAAGAGAAGGGAGACACCATCTCTGCAGTAGTCGCCCATCATCCAATTGGAAAATCAAGGACATGTTTCCCTGAAGTTATGTGGATGCAGACCGATTTATATCACGATGTTGACGTTCCTATAAATGTTCTCGAAGGCCTTATGAGGCCACGGATGGAAGAGGTAAAGAGGAATGTAATGGGCTCTAATTATAATCAGCCCGTAGATGCCGCTAAATTACTGAATATACTCATGTTTAATGTACACAGTCCTGCGGATAATATGGTTCAGAGATATCTTGACAAGTTATTCGAGAATGCACAGCCGAAATATCTAGAGGATATTACCAAGGTTTTGATGAAAGAACCTGAATTCCAACAGGCAACAAGACTTAACGATCCTCCCAAGATTATTTTAGGAAGTAAGAAAAGTCGTTGCGGAAAAATCATCAGTAAGATGACTGGCGGAACATCTGGACCCAAAGAATTATATGAGAAACTGGCGAACGCCGGTGTCGGAACTATAGTTGGAATGCATTTCCCAGAGAGCCATTATGAAGAGTGTAAGAAGCATAACATAAACATGATAATATCAGGACACATGGCATCTGATTCTCTCGGTATCAATCTTATTTGCGATACATGGGAGAAAAAAGGCATAGAGACATTCGGTTGTTCTGGATTCACCCGTTTCAGCAGGAATTGATAATGTTTGAGAGAGCATCTGCCGTTATCAAGGATGGCAACAAGTTGTCCTTCGAATATGTGCCAGAGAAACTGGTCCACAGAGAAAAACAGATGGAACGTCTGGAGATGCTCTTTCGTCCGATGGTAATGGAAGGTCGTTCCTGTTCTGCATTCCTTATCGGAGGTGTCGGAACGGGAAAGACCGTTACAGCCAAACGTTTCTGCGATAATATGCTTAAGTACTGCGGTTCCAAAGGAAAACTAATGGATAAGATATTTGTAAACTGCAGATTGAGGAATACGGAATACAGCGTTATCCTTCAATTAGTCAGGCATTATGATCCAGGATTCCCGGATAGGGGTTTTTCGGCAAGTGATATGATGAGGGCGCTTCGCATTCATATAGAGTCTGGAATGCGTCCTCTCGTGATAGTTCTTGATGAAGTAGATATGCTTCTCAAGAATAACAGCAAGGATCTGATATATCAGTTGTCCAGGTATACAGAGGATATCAAAGGCGTATCTTCTGTATCTATGATAATGATCTCTCAGGAATCGATTGTAAAGCTTTTGGATCAGGCTACTATGTCCACGTTCAAACGTGCTAATTCTATTGTATTCGACCGTTATACCAAAGAGGAACTTAGAGGCATAATCAAGATAAGGGCTGATGAGGCGCTTATAACGGGTACGATAGAGGATGATATCATCGATCTTCTTGCAGATTTTTCCGAAGGATACGGAGATGCAAGATTTGCTATCGAATTGATAGAAAAATCGGCGCAGATCGCAGAGAGTGGAACTGAAGGATATATTTCTGCGGATGATGTAAGGACCGCAAATGCGATGATATACAGTGATGTTTCTGAGAACAAACTGATCAGCTTGGATCTCAATAAGAAATTGGCATTATTGGCAATATCAAGAGCGATCAAGAAAGAGACGATTATAAGCATAACCTCTGCTGAGAAGACATATGCTATTGTTTGTGAAGAGTATGATCAGGTCGCAAGAAAGCATACTCAGTTCTGGACATATATTCAGGACATGGAGCATCGCGGTCTATTAGAGACAAGTGTCAGGAGTGAAATAGATGGGGGGAGGGTAACATACATATCTATACCAGGTATCCCTCCGAAGGAATTGGCCAAGAAATTGGAGTATCTTTTAGAGACTCCGACTTCGACTGACGAGTGTGAGTATTGACATCATGAAGTGCGATCTTTGTCCCCAGAATGCCGTAACATTAATTAGATACAACGGTTCACATCTGTGTACCACACATTTCAAGATGTATTTTGAGAAGAGGGTTAAGAAAGAGATCAGAAAACAGATCAATGTCCATTCTGGAGACACGATCGCTGTAGCGGTATCAGGGGGAAAGGACAGTATGGTCACGCTTCATATGATGGATATGATCTTCAAAGAGAGGAGTGATGTGAACATCTGTGCTATAACAATAGATGAGGGTATCAAAGGTTATAGACCTCCCAGTGTAGACATTGTAAAAGATTTCTGTAATACTCATGAAATTCCACTGTATATAAGGTCATTCTCAGAGATAGGATTAGAAATGGATTATGTGGCACCTGTTTCTGGAAGCAATAGTCCATGTACATATTGCGGTGTATTCAGAAGAAAATTCATGAATGATGAAGCAAGGAAGTTGGGTGCTAAGTATCTTGCAACAGGTCATAATCTTGATGATATGGCTCAATCTATAATGATGAATTTTGTGCGTGGAGATATAGAGAGATTGGCACGCTTGGGCCCACATACAAAAGTACAGCCAGGGCTCATCCCAAGATTCTTTCCTTTAAGAATGATACCTGAGAAAGAATCACTTCTTTATGCAATCGTTGCGGGTGTTCCGTTTTGGGACGGAGTATGCCCATATTGGGAAGAGGCACTCAGGAATCAATATAGGGACGTCATAGATGAATTGGAAGACAGATCACCTGGTTCTAAATTTAGTATTCTGGCATCATATGATACCTTGCGTCCGTTGTTATCTGATAATATTCCTACTACGAAGATACATTTCTGTGAGTGCGGAGAACCTGCCATAGGGGTTAAATGCAAAGCATGTGAGTTCACCGAGGCTCTTAAGAAAAAACTTAGCTGATCAGATATCTCTGAAAGGAACGATGTCACAACAGGTGCATTCTAAGCACATCGTGTGGCATGTAAGTGTTGTAAGATCATATTTTTCGAGTATCTTTTTTTGCATCTTTGCAAGGCGGATAGCACGTTCAGGTGTTGTATGAGACTGGTTGCCAATAGCAAGTAAAAGACTCTCTTCGTTGAAAGGATTGTATCTCAAAGCTCTGAGAGTAGGTATGACGCCTTCGGCACAGAGTTCTTCCATTGCAGATTCTAATTCTTCATCGGTTTCACCCATTCCGAATATGATGTTAGATGAGACCTTTCCTTTTCCGAATATGGGTACAGCTAGTTTAAGAAGTCTAAATATGCCATCATAATCAAGTTCAGGGCAGACTTTTGAGAATATTTCTTTGTTTGGGGATTCGATGTTGAGTTTTATCTCTTCAGCGCCAGCATCTTTCAAGACTAGGAGATGTTCGTATGATGAGACATATGGTTCGACACCGATTGGAATTTCTGGAAATTCCTGTTTCAAGGCTTTTATGCATGATACGAATCTTGCTACAGTATCATCTACAGTTCCGAATATGCCGCTTGTAAGTGAAATAGAAACAATTTTTTGCGAAACAATAGCTTTTTTCACCATGTCAACTATCTTTTTATCTGTGAGGCCTTTTGTAATATTCTTATCGAGACGTGGTGATGCGCAATATGCGCAGTTGTATATGCATCTCTGATCGAGATTGAAGAATGCTTGTTCGGGGCAGTGGTATACTACTGGTTGAATCTCTACATCATTCAAGAAAGGTTCTCCATTCTTTGTGAG
>JALNYB010000039.1 GCA_023230065.1 Candidatus Methanomethylophilaceae archaeon | reverse complement strand
ACAGTATTCTTATCAAGATCTACCAGCATATCGCTGGACATCTTCGAAAGACGCGCTTCAGTATAACGCATGGCTGCCGGAGAATCTCCATCGACTGAACCGAAGTTACCCTGACCGTCAACCAGTAGATATCTAAGAGAGAAAGGCTGTGCCATCCTCACCATGGAATCATATGCAGCTGTATCTCCGTGCGGATGGTACTTACCTAATACTTCTCCCACGACAGTTGCTGATTTTCTGTAAGGACGATTAGACTGCAATCCCAATTCATTCATTGCGTACAGTATCTTCCTATGTACAGGCTTAAGACCGTCACGTACATCAGGAAGCGCACGTCCTACGATAACACTCATCGAATAATCGATGTACGAGCGCTGCATCTCATTCTCGATGCTCTGTGGAATTGTCTTTTTTGCTCCATCCATGATATCACACATCCAGGTTTATCACTTCATGTGCATGTTCAATGATGAAATCCCTTCTAGGCTCAACATCGTCTCCCATCAGAATAGAGAACAACTGATCAGCCAAAATGGCATCGGTTATCTCAATCTTCTTCATCACCCTTGTCTCAGGATTCATGGTAGTATCCCAAAGCTGCTGAGGATTCATCTCTCCCAGACCCTTGTACCTGCTGATCAATGCACCCTGTCCGAGTTCTACCATTGCCTTTGCCAATTCCTCATCATTGTATGCATAGATCTCTTTTTTTCCCTTATGGATCCTATACAGCGGAGGCATTGCAATATACATGTGACCGGCATCTATGAGGGGCCTCATCTGCCTATAGAACAGAGTTAAGAGCAACGTTCCGATGTGAGCCCCGTCTACATCAGCATCGGTCATTATGACTATGTTATGATATCTTATCTTAGAAATATCGAAATCCTTTCCGATACCTCCTCCTATTGCGATGACTAGATTCTTTATCTCCTCGTGATCCAATAATTTATCGGGACGCGCTTTCTCAACATTGAGAATCTTTCCGCGTAATGGAAGAATGGCCTGAAACATACGATCTCTGCCCTGCTTTGCACTTCCCCCTGCAGATTCTCCCTCTACGATGTACAATTCACATTTTGATGGATCTTTCTCAGAACAATCCGCAAGTTTTCCTGGAAGACTTGTCGATTCAAGTGCGCTTTTCCTTCTAGTAGCATCCCTTGCTTTCTTTGCTGCTTCCCTGCCCTCGAATGCGGTTATTCCTTTTTTTACTACGATGGCTGCAATTGATGGATTCTCTAGGAAATACTCTGCTAGTTTCTCATTCATGAACGAAGAAACGGCACCCTGTGCGACACTGCTTCCCAATTTTGCCTTTGTCTGTCCCTCGAACTGAGGATCAGCCATTTTGATACTAACGATAGCTGTTAGACCTTCGCGGACATCTGTCCCTTCAAGGGTTATATCTTTCAGCATTCCGTTCTCTTTTCCGTAATCATTGATCGTCTTTGTCAATGCTGTCTTGAACCCTGTGAGATGTGTTCCACCCTCAAGAGTGTAAATGGTGTTAACGAATGAATCCACTGCCTCATTGTATCCGTCTGTATATTGAAGTGCGATATCTATATCGATGTCGTTTTTAACGCCCTCAAATGCTATCGGCTTATCATGAATGGGTTTTTTAGATCTGTTCAGATACTGAACGAATTCTGCAACTCCTCCATCATAATGGAATAATTCAGATTTTCCTGTCCTTTTATCCTCGAAGTAGATGGTTGCTTCTTTGTTGAGGTATGCCTGGTTACGAAATCTATTCTGCAGTGTGTTGTAATCAAATTCGACAGTCTCGAATATAGTCTCATCCGGAATGAATGTAATAGTTGTTCCTGTCTTATCAGAATCTCCGATCATCTCTACTGGCCCATCTGGTATTCCAATCTTGTAAGACTGTCTCCAAACATGTCCATCTCTCTCCACAATAGCAACCATCGTCTTCGAAAGCGCGTTTACACATGAGACACCCACACCGTGAAGTCCACCTGACACTTTGTATGAATTCTGGTCGAATTTTCCTCCTGCATGGAGATCGGTAAGACATACTTCTAATGCAGATTTTCCTTCCTCATGATTCATTCCTGTTGGAATTCCTCTCCCATCGTCGCTTACTGTGATCGATCCATCCTCATTGATGAACACATCGACTTTTGTAGCATATCCTGCCATTGCTTCATCTATACTGTTGTCAACAACTTCGAAGACCAAGTGGTGAAGTCCCCTTGCATCTGTACTGCCAATATACATGCCTGGTCTTTTTCTGACTGCTTCCAATCCCTTGAGAGCTTTGATGCTGTCTGCATCATAGGTCTCTTGCTGATTATTCCCATCCATAGATTACAACTCCGCATATGAAATATGCATTATTTTTCCATAAGCCCTGGTGATATATATAAAAGCGTGCGCACACGTAATATTTAATGCGTGTGCGCGCACGCGAGAAGCAGAACAAAGTCTGAAATAGCGTACAGGCAATTCCCTCCTGATATCAAATGAGCACCATTATGGAAGAGGCCCGCAGAGGCATCACCCCTCTGATCAAGAAGATCGCTGAAAAAGAGAAGGTCAGTGAAGAATTCGTAAGGAACGGGATTGCAGCGGGACGTATCTGCGTTCCTTGTAATCCAAAACACAACCCTATACTCGGCGCGATCGGAGAAGGGATGTCAATCAAGATCAATGTGAACTTGGGAACATCGAGAGACATCGTAGATGTAGATAGCGAACTCCGTAAACTTGACATTGCCGTAAAATATGGTGCAGATGCAGTAATGGACCTCAGCACAGGCGGAGATATTGATGCTATAAGGGCTAAACTGCTGGATAAATGTCCCGTGATGATGGGATCGGTCCCTATATATCAAACCGGATTGACCGCAGCAAGGAAGAATGCTGTTGTCGAAATGACCGAGGACGACATTTTCAAAGGCATAGAAAAACATGCCAAGGACGGAATGGATTTCATGACCGTTCACTGCGGCATCACAAGAGAGACCGTCGATTGGCTGAAAAAGAGCGATAGACTCATGGATGTTGTCTCGAGGGGAGGATCATTCCTCACCGCGTGGATCCTTCACAACGAAGATGAGAATCCTTTATTCAAAAATTTCGATTATCTACTTGAACTTGCTAGAAAATATGAATTCACATTGTCACTTGGTGATGGATTCAGACCTGGTTGTTGCGCAGATGCCTCAGACCAGGCACAACTATCAGAATTGATGACTCTGGGTCATTTAGTTAAGAGAGCAAGAGAAGCAGGCGTTCAAAGCATGGTAGAAGGCCCTGGACATGTTCCATTGAACCAGGTCCCTATGAATGTGCATCTGGAAAAAAGCCTTTGTCATAACGCCCCGTTCTATGTCCTTGGCCCCTTGGTCACAGACATAGCGCCTGGTTATGATCACATTGTGGGCGCCATAGGAGGAGCTATCGCAGCACAGAATGGCGCAGACTTCCTTTGCTACCTTACGCCAGCGGAACACCTGTCATTGCCCGATGAAGACGATGTGAGAGAAGGTGTAATCGCATCTAGAATCGCAGCCCATGTTGGAGACATCTGCAGAGGTAAAAACTTCGATCAGGATATCACAATGGCCAAAGCAAGAAAGAAGTTAGACTGGGAATCGATGTATAAAGTGTGTGTAGACCCCGAGAAAGCAAGAAGATACAGAAAACGCGGATGCACAGAAGAAAAAGATGGATGCTCTATGTGTGGAGATGTATGTGCCGTGAAGATAGTCAACCAATACTTGATCAAAGAAGACCATATCGCCGATAGTAAGAAAAAAGAAGACTGTTGAAATTATGGAGCCACTGGAGGGAATTGAACCCTCGACCGACAGTTTACGAAACTGCCGCTCTACCGCTGAGCCACAGTGGCTTGTAGACTGATGATTGATACAGAGAATAAAAAGCTTTACTTCATTGGCGGTACTTAGGAAACATATTCCTGAACACTACTGCATCCTCTTCCATCAAAGGTGACTCACAGATAAAATTACAATCCCGTTTTGAATCTGCCAGTACATCTGCAAGATTTTGCATATCAGGTTCCTTTACATCCAAAGGAAGATGAGATATCTCTCCTTTTTCCCCATATTTTATACAACTTATGTGAAAATGTGCAGTTTTTCCACAAAGCAGAAAAAACTCGTCAGTCAAATCTTGCATATCCTTCTTTGTTTTAAGACACCCGATACCTCTTGCATGAACATGTGCAACATCGAGAACCGGATAAACTCCATCAACATGTTCCATAACCTGACCGATCTCTTTCAAAGTGCCGAATTGACCTTTCTTTCCCATCGTCTCCACACCAAGAATAACATCTTCGATGCCCTCATCATCCATCATATTCTTGCATTTTGTAAGTCCGTCAATAACTGAAGGTAACGCTGTCTCTGGAGATTTTCCGTATGATGCTGCATGAATAACAATTATATAAGCGCCCATTTCGTGAGCTGCATGGACCGTATCCATGACCCAATTGATACTCTTCTCGCGAGTTTCCTGGGTCTCTGAATTAAAACTTATGAAATACGGCGCATGACAACTAAGTCTTATGTCTAAACTCTTTGCACATGCGCCGAGAATCCTTGCCCTCTCTGAAGTTATCCTTGCTCCGCGAACAAACTCTACTTCTAAAGCATTCAACCCAATCTCTTTCGTATACTAAAGCGAACCTTCTGGTGTTTTTCCTTTAGTCGGATATCCTGCGGGACCAAATCTCATATCTACTAATCCGTATCAATCTATTTCATTATTCGCGAATAATTCAGTTATTGAAAAATAATTCTCTAATGCAAAATTCTATAACATTTTTATATATTTTTGATTTGATAAAAGATATGATGAATTCAGAAGCGACTCTGTATTCATTTTTTCCAAATTTTGTATATATTTAAGCTAAGATACAAAGACTATGCATATCGAACTCGATGTCTCTTTAGATCCAACTTTGGGCTGTGGACAAGCTCATCGTTGGAGAAAAACGGCCAATTCTTGGGAAGGTGTACTAGGTAATGAGGTTGTGACCCTTACTCAAACGGAGAACGGCTTCGATTGCAGCGGGTCCTCCGACAAAAACAAACTCTTGAAATATTTTAGAAATGAAGATGATCTTGCCGAAATAATAAAAGATATATCAAATTCAGACCCTTATGTCGCAAACTTGTCTAAAGCCTGTCCAGGACTCCGGATTTTAAGGCAGAACAGATGGGAATGCCTTGCAACATATGTCCTTGCTACCAACGTCAATATAAAACGCATTGCAAAGATGACAGAAGCTGTATGCGACACTTTCGGAACTGATCTCGGAAAAAGACGTGAATTTCCAACACCAAAACAGATCTTGGACAAAAAAGAAAATACAAAAATGTGTAAACTCGGTTTCAGAGAGAATAGGTTCATAGAACTCGCAGAAAGAACTGAAAACGGGGAAATTGACCTTGACACCATATCAGAAATGGACTATGAAAGATGCACAAAAGAACTCATGACCATCAATGGGGTCGGACCAAAAGTAGCTGACTGTGTTGCATTATTCGCATTCGATCATTTGGAAGCATTCCCCGTCGATGCTCGTATATCCAATTGCCTCGAATCGTGTTATGGTGTAACCGGAACATATCATAAAATGTCACAATTCGGAAGAGATAAATTCGGCAAATATGCTGGATACGCTCAGGAATTCCTTTACCACAGTGATCATATAGGACCTTTTACGAATCCGTGATCTCCCCATGCACATGCCGGTGCTGGGACATGCGTATTATCTGAATATATCTCTGCCAAAAGACCGATATCCTTTACAATACCACATATCCTGCACATCTCTACGGAGATATCAGAAGTACCTTCCGCAATAAATTTCGCAGAATCCTTGATCTCCTTCTCAAACACATAGTATTGCTCACTCTGTTCTATGAAGCTACTATCTCCTCTCTTATTCTTAAGATACTGCGAGATAGCCGCATCTGTAACACCAAATAATTTTGCTACTTTTGCCTGTTTCATTCCATAGAAATCAACTAATTCTCTTGCCAATTCCCTTCTGATCGTAGGAAGCACATACCAAACAACGATCTCACATGGGGTCTTCATAGAGTTAACAATAGATTACGTCTATTAAAACCTGATGTGAACGTCCAAAACAGAACATATTTATCCGGTTTCATGCTCCAGGATTCGTTTTAAGATAGAATTCTGACACATCCCAATCCTCATCCTCAGAAGATTTGCCTTCGTCTATCTTAACACCAAGTGATTTTGCTACCTCTTTGATGTATCTGTTAGCTTTATCAGAACCCTTGAAATCCTCGACCTTTGCACCAGATATCGCAACCTTTCCCTTGAATGAACCTATGATCTCAGTACCTGCGAATATAACACATTCGGATGCTCCGCATAATTTCTTAATGTGGTCCCTTAGATAATAATGCAGATTATCTTGCGTATTTAGTAAGAATCTCTCGATGAATGGTTTAGGTTTGATATCCTTATCTGTTGCTAATATCCATCTAAGAGTCGGATCATTCTCAAGCAAGAAACCTTTGACAAGGTATCCTTCATCCTCTAACTCCGCGAGTATGCGCCTTGTTATTCCCATCCTGATACTCATGAACTGGGAAAGTCCTTCTGCAGTGAATATCCCGAAGTCTTTGAAATGCATCTTGATGACCTCTTTCAAAGCATCCTTCGGATCGACATCCCTGATTGGCACTAAGCTGTAATATGAATCCGCATCCTGGTAAATAGCAGATAATTTTGACAACTCAGACAACGTTTCCATCGTCTTCTCTGTAGATAATACAGAATTCGCAAGGATCTCCTTTCTAGACACGGGCTGCCTGTCCTTGATCAGCAAGAACACTGACCTCATATCCTCGTCAAGACTTCCCTCTTTAGCCGCACGATAAAGAGGTGCGAACTCCCTCGTAGTGTAACCTACGAACGGAGGCGATAATGTCATCCTTATGAGATTTCCGCGGTCTACCTGTTTCTTGATGGATGTCTTCTCTATCACTCTTGTGAGAATCTCCTGATCATTTCTTATATATCCTCTAGCCGCCACAGCGCGATCCACCGTACCATACTTTGCACCTTTGGAGACCTTCTGTTTACTGAACACGTAGCTTAACATCTCACTCTCAGTCATGGTCCGTGTGATGAACCTTCCTTTAGCATAGAATCCATTGACCAAAGAATAACCGTGAGCTTCATGTAATGCGACGATATTCTCATCCAGCTTCTCAATGTCAACACCCATTACTTCTCTTATCCTGACGACATCCACACCTTTCATCTTGTAGAATTCCATTAAATCGTCAACAGCATCCAAAATCTCATCCATGTAATCGGTAGAATCGGCATCGATGCCTCTGATCTCGATGCATCCAGACATTTCCCATATTTCCATCGCACCAATGACGCGACTTCCTTTTGTCAATGGATAGACCCATCTGTCACCATAACGTGCAGATAATTCGGACCATTTCGAACCTAAATCTGGGTCGAACATGGAAAGGATCCTAACCTTACACTCCTCTACTTTTGGCTTATTCAGAAGCGGAATCTCCTCAGGCATCACATACATCTGATTCTGTCCACTTCCAACTAGAATGGTCTCCGCGCCAACGGCTTTTGCATATTTTTCAACATCGTCAGAATCTATTCCCAACAAGAAACGAAGCGCCTGAGCGGGTATCGGTCCGTTGGATGTTATAGCTTCCTTTATGAGTTGCTCCATGGGATTATAATCCAATGGATTAGGATGATACACCTTGTATGTGTTTTCTGTTCCCCAATCTTCCCTCTCATCGAATGCACGTACGATCTTCAACGAACGATCCAATCTTTGGATGATTTCCTTGATCTCATCCTTATCACGGCCTGTCTCTGCAACAAGCTGTCTCATTGTCGCCTGTCCAAGACCATCGATCCTCGTCAAGAGTTTCTTATCTTCATCCGTTGACTCGTCTGGCCTTAAACTGGCCAAACGGTCCCCGTCTTCTGCAAGGACGTACCTTACTTTTCCTCTGACGAACCTTCCCAGAAGAATACGCTCAGATTCCCTCATAGCATACCACTCTTGGAGGTCGAAATTCTTCACTCTGTGGAAAACATCAATCTCGCTTCCTGCAGACCTGTAGAATCTGAAGAAGTCCTCGATCGTATCGAAAGACTCTCCTTTTGTCAATCTGAAATCTTCGACCGTATCATAATCGAATACGTTCTCCCTACCGGCCTGAAGCCTCATACGATCGAGAGATATCATGTACTGATCTTTCTCTGAAATCAAGAAGAATCCTCTCGAGACCTCTTCACTCCTTACGAGCGAATCCAACGCCAAACGTACATCATCATCTGGAATCGATAATACAAATGCTATCTCCTGTATCGTGGCAGGTGCGAAACATCCGAGATATCTGAAAACCACTTTATCCAAACAAGTCATTTTATCGAGTTTCGGGTATTCTGCCTTTGAGAAATACCACCTGTTATTGGCAGCAATATCGGATCTTGTGATCATGTACATCGACTCCAATTTCCTGATGGATCTGAATGTCATGTCCTCACTGATCTCGAGCTTTGTAGTGATTTCACTCATAGCTGTCCTTTTCTCGATACAATTGTACACTTTATGATCGATCTCGGTGAGTTCACGTTCCTTTGCCGTGGCTGCAGCGTATATAGGAATCTCACTTGCAACCATTATATGCGGTTCATCCAGGAACACTGTTCCCAACGTTCCGTCCTTGATCAACTCTCTTACCCAATCATCGATTATCTTCTTGTCTTCGTCACAGTATGCATAGATATTATGTCCGCGCTCTCTAATGGCCTGGAGAGGCCCTGTGCGCATGAGCATCTTCGGAATATCCTCTTTGCAGGTTATGCGTCCGATCTTATGTCTGAAATACGGTATTACTTGGTCTTCTTCAAACTCAAAATCCTTTACCCCATCACCTAACGCACGGTATAGAACTTTACGATGAAGTTCCTTGAGAAGCGCCGATCTATCCTCCATAAGAACTATGTCTGAGAACCCTGAAAGAATGACCGAATGTGCAAATGGAGACGGAGTCCCTGTAAATGGCAATAATTTAACGCCCATCTTGCCATTCTCGATCATTTCAAGAACGACTTTCGCATTCTTTACATCCATATCATCTTCAAGAACCTCTCTGTAGGTCTCTTCGATGACCGGTTCATTCTCCATGTTACCGAGTGTCTCAAGCAAATAGGTGGACCTGACCTGCTGTCTGTTGACCGATATGGGGCGCCCCATGTAATTCCTAAGGATCATGAAACTGCGTGCGGCAGTGTGTCTGAACCTGAGTTTGAATATCTCTGAATCCTTAATGGCTTTCCTAAGAATAGTATCCAAATCCTTAGCATTCAACATTCCCGGGATCTCTGTGATATCGATCTTCCTGGAAGTGCCGATCATGAAATTATCGTCCGTGACTGTGACCGAGACGTTAGCACCAACAAGATTCGTTATCCTGTACGCATATGCTCTGGACAACGCATCATTGACCCTTCTTCCAAACGGATAATGGAAAATGATCCTTTGATTGTTAGA
This sequence comes from Candidatus Methanomethylophilaceae archaeon, assembly GCA_023230065.1. Taxonomy (GTDB): domain Archaea; phylum Thermoplasmatota; class Thermoplasmata; order Methanomassiliicoccales; family Methanomethylophilaceae; genus JALNYB01. The sequence goes on along the minus strand of JALNYB010000039.1, from coordinate 1,337 downwards.
CGGATCGATATATTCTTCGATCGCCAAGTTGTCACTATCCGGGATGAATCCTGTAACAGCTTTCTGCTCCTTGAAATAAGAAATTATACTTCTCGCAGAACCTTCGTCGATATCGAACTCCTCGCTGATCTTAGGAACAAGGTCCTCTGTATCTACATCATCATCGAGATGCGCGGACATCTCTTTTCTAAACTGTGCTACATCCATAGAGAGATCGAAACTTCTTGGAAGCATCTCCCCTGCCCATGATGGTACTGTGGGTTTCCTTCCGCTTGCTTCTTTGACGTGTGCAATCATTCCTTTGGAACGCACGAACTCATAGGATCTCCCCCCCAAAACGAAGACGTCTCTTGGAGAAAGTCTTTCGACGAATTTCTCGGAAAGCTCCCCTGCTGTTGAACCATGACTCGTGACAACACGATAATTGGCCTCTTCAGGAATTGTTCCCAGGTTCATGAAATAGATCATTCTAGAACCTTTCTTCCTTCCGAATTGATTCTCTTCCTCGTCATACCATATCTTGGAATAAACACCTTCGTGTTCATCCTTACTTCCCAAGTATCTCAGAACGTTGATGAAACTCTCTTTCGAAAGATTACGGTAACAATACGAACCTTTGACCATCTCATACGATTCGTCAACTCCCCATCTGTTATCCAAACTCATTCCCACAACAGTCTGAGAGAGAACATCTAGACAATTCTCAGGAATACCGACACGATCAATATTGCTCTGATGTGCCGCACGGCACATGACTGCGCATTCTGCTAGATCGTCAGGATCGAATACCATGAGGCGACCTTTTGCAACTTTTCCAAAACTGTGTCCGCTACGTCCGATCCTCTGAAGTCCTTTTGCAACAGACTTAGGGGAACCTATCTGACACACGAGGTCCACAGAACCGATATCGATACCTAATTCCAGAGAAGTAGATGATACAACACATTTGATCTCTCCTCTCTTGAGACGTTCCTCGACGTCCAACCTTACTTCTTTTCCCAGAGAGCTGTGATGGACTTCGATATTCTCAAGTCCTCTCTCCTTGAGTTTGTAAACAACACTCTCCGCTCCGGAACGCGTATTTGTGAATATCAACGTGGTATCGTGTGTATCTACAAGCTCTTTCAGCTTGTCATACATCATAGAATTGACTATATCTGACGATAAAGTGGTCATATCCTCTGTAGGACATATGACTTTCAGGTCCAGGATCTTCTTAGAATCCGACTGAATAAGCGTTACATCTCTGGATGTCCCATCTAAATTGCATCCCACGAGATAGCCAGCGATAGCCTCGATTGGAGCCAATGTCGCAGACAGCCCGATCCTTGTGAAAT